>CASUON010000495.1 GCA_949457475.1 uncultured Lachnospiraceae bacterium | reverse complement strand
ATGTTCAATCTGTGCGCTTAGCTGCTGCGCCCCACCTAAATGCCCGGCCAAGTATTTGTGGATCGAAAGGTTTGCGACCTCTTCGATCAGCCTGCCGGTAGTCCCTGTTGCAAATAATTGATTCTTACATAAAATCCCCCTGTAAGCGATACAAAAATTCTGCATAAGTTTTTTCTTCGAGTCGTGTGCAATTAATCCAATATTCATTTTGTATACCCCGCTTTAATATTTTTTCCGCTGCAGCCCCACATTAAGTACAATGCCAATCCCCATATACAATGTTACCAGCGAAGTCAGGCCATAGCTGACAAACGGCAGCGGCAGCCCTGTATTTGGCAACAGACCCGTTGTAACACCGATATTTACAAAACTTTGAAATCCAATCTCCGCCGCCATACCGCAGCAGATAAGCCTCCCGGATAAATCCTTTGCCCTTCTTGCAATCAAAATGCATTCTAGCGCGATCAGCATCAATAATACGATAATTGTTGCAGCTCCAACAAAACCAAGTTCCTCGCTTGCTACCGAAAAGATAAAATCTGTATGTGGTTCCGAAATAAAATTGCCGTTTTTTACTGAATCAATACTGTTGTTATTTAACCCTTTGCCCCATAGCTGGCCGGAGCCGACAGCCATAATGGAATTCTGCTGCTGATAGGCAAGGGACGGATATTTTTCCGGGTATCGCCACGCAAGGATGCGCAGCACCTGGTATGGGTTGATAATCGTCTGGTCCGGCTGCATGATCTGGTACAGCAGCACGATAGCGGCCGGCAATCCTACTGCAATGGCTCCCCCTACTATTTTATAACTTATTCCGGAAACAAACAAGAGGGTTATGAAAATTAATGCAGTTGCGATCGTCGTCGACAAGTCCGGCTGCTTAAGCGTCAATACAAGCGGGACGCCGATCAAGACCGCGGTTACAGCCAGTGCGCGAAACGTATTGATCTGTTCGTGGTACCTCATGAAAAAAGCTGCAAAAAACAAAATAATAACCAGCTTGGATAGTTCGGACGGCTGGAACTGGATGCCTGCAATGACAATCCACCGCGCTGCCCCTTTGCGCGACTCTCCATTGAAAATGACGAGCAAAAGCAGCGCGAGGTTGCCAAAATACATAAGCCAGGACATGCGAAGCAGCAAAGAATAATCAAACAAAGAGAAACAGATCATCGCCACAATGCCGACAGCCATGCCAAATATCTGTTTTTTTTGTAGGGATTCCATGGCGCTTCCTATGACAAATATCCCGATGATGGTCAGTGCGAATACATATAGGCACAGCCGGAACCGGTAATCCTTGATGGAATACATTTTAAACATGATAGACCCTCCGGAGCTTCTCTAGCGCTCCATCAGACAGAAATTATAGTAAGGAGCTCTAGTATCTTTCTTAATTATCTATTATAAGTGTTTTTATATAAGTATCTTTCTTTTCGTATCTATAAGTATCTATAAATATAATATATATAAATATTATTTATATAAATATTATTTATCCTACGTC
>CASUON010000494.1 GCA_949457475.1 uncultured Lachnospiraceae bacterium | reverse complement strand
AATATTGAAGCATGTTACACAAGTACATAACAATGGCTATTAAAATGGCATATCGCAAATTAAAGCTATGCCGGCTAATATTGACGTTATGAAAAAATAATCGCAGAACATAGCGAACAGTTTCAAAAGATTTCATAGATAGCTAAAAAAAGCTTGCATTTTATTCCAAAACATGTTACATTGATTTCATGCAAATGTAGTTTTATTTAAATATCATCTCATTTAATATTATCATTAATATCGTTTTACTAAATTTCCTTTTATTACATACCGTTTCATTAAATATTATTTTACCAAATGTCGTTTTATTATTTTTGCCTGGATTTTTCTTATCTAGCAGATTTCATTTTTGATCCCACGCCATTTTTCTTACAATCGGCTCTTTTCCCATAAGTCCTTGCAGAATACTAAATTTCACAATTGACTGCTTTTCCATGTCTCACACCGCTTTCTCTGCGGGGATCATTCCCATATGTTTCACCAGCTCATTTCCCTACGGGTTTGCTCAATAACACAATCGGCTCTTTTTCACCCGATTTCTACTCATAATCGCCCATGCGGCTCTTTTTTCACTTGATTTCACTTTTAGAAAGAACAACGGAGGATACGATATATATGACATATGACGCATTTAAAGAATTGATATGCAAGCGGCTCAAAGATCAGCTTCCCGCCGATACAGCCCTAAATTTACAGCAGTTTTATAAAAATAACGGCCTGAAGCTGGACGGGCTGACCATCTCAGACAGCAGCAGCAATATTTCCCCAACAATCTTTTTAAACTATTATTATGACATAAAAAACCATTTTCCTGATTTTGACGCAATCTGCCAGGATATTTTGCTGGCCTACCAACAAAATAAATGTTCCAAACACATCAGCGCTGATTTTTTTACCGATTACAAACAATTAAAAAAACGACTAGCCTTCCGCCTAATTAATTATAATAAAAATAAGGAGCTCCTGCAGGCAGTCCCGCATGTCCGTTTCCTCGACCTTGCCATCGTATTTTACTGCCTGCTGCAAGTATCTAGCGAAAGCAACGCCACCATCCTCATTCACTCCAGGCATTTAAACCTATGGAATATTACCGCTGAACAGCTCTACGAACAAGCAAGCCAGACGACGCCCATACTGCTCCCTTACGACTTCCGCAGTATGTCCGAGGTGCTTATGCAGGCGCTAGGCCCCGACACATCCCAAAGCCAAGATTCCACCCAGGCCCCTCTCTGCCCAATGTATGTACTGACCAATTCCCGGAAAATATATGGCGCGGGCTGCATCCTTTACCCCCGCGTGCTGGACAAACTTGCCAAACAGCTGGACGCAGATCTATACATACTTCCAAGCAGCATCCATGAGACAATCCTCCTGCCAGCAACAAGCACCAGGCATCCTGAAGAATTAGCTGAAATCGTTACGGATATCAACCAGACAGAACTAGCTGTGGATGAAGTGCTTAGCGACCATATTTATTTCTATTCCAGATCAGGGCAAAAGCTGCAGCTATG
>CASUON010000493.1 GCA_949457475.1 uncultured Lachnospiraceae bacterium | reverse complement strand
CATATCACAGCTTGCGCACGCCGGCGACAGCAGCACCGCCTCCCCAGTCTTCGCATGGCTGTGGCAGTAGCCGACCGCTTCTTCCAGCGTCTCGCAAAATACGACGTCCAAGAACCCCTTTTTTTCCGCGGATTTCGCTATCGCCTCTTTTGTTTCGCCAATCAGTACCAGCTTTTGGACTTTGCCGTCAAACGCGTCAATCCAGCTTTCATATTCGGATTGTTTGTCATAACCGCCGCCGATCAAATACGTCGGGCGGTCCATTGCACGGATGCCCTGGATGGCCGCGTCCGGATTTGTGCCTTTGGAATCGTTATAATACCGTACGCCGGATATCTCCGCTACGTATTCGATCCTATGCTCTACAGATTGGAATTCCTTTAATACACCTATAATTTTCTCAAGTGGTACGCCAAACGCAAGCGCAATTGCGGTCGCCGCCATAACGTTTTCATAATTGTGGTTTCCCAGCAAATGCAGCTTATCTACCTCGATGATAGCCTCCGCAACCCCCGCATCCGCCCGGTAGATGACGCCTCCTTCCAAATACAGCCCCTGGTTTAATTTTTGCCTGCTGCTAAAAAATATAACATTGATATTTGAATGGCGATTTAACTTTTCTCCAAACTGGCGCAGTACTTCGTCTTCATAGTTCAATACGCACGTCTGCCCAGGCTTTTGGTTTTTAGTGATGGATTCTTTTACAGAAATATAGCATTCCATCGTATGGTGCCGGTTTAGATGGTCCGGCGTAATATTTAATATCGCGGAAACTTCCGGGCAAAACTGCCGCGCCGTCTCCAGCTGGAAACTGCTGATCTCCGCAACCGTTACCGTATCGTCGGCCGTCTGCGCCGCTACGGAAGTATACGGTATCCCAATATTGCCCACAACCTGGACATCCGAAAAAGCACTTTTTAAAATCTCCCCGGTCAACGCCGTTGTCGTCGTCTTCCCGTTCGTCCCGGTAATCGCTACGACCCTGCCTTTGGCCAGCCGGTAGGCCAGCTCGATTTCCCCCCATATCTCGACGCCCGCTTGGCGAAGCTTTTCTGCCAGCGGCGAATCCAGCGGTACGCCAGGGCTTAAAATCGCAAGAAACACCTGCGCGAGCGCCTCGTCTTGCAGCTCTCCAAGCAGAATTGGGACGCCGCTTAGTTTATCCGACTTCTGACGAACCTGCGCTACGGAAAGCTTCTCATTGCCGTCATACAGCACGACTTCCATCCCACGCCTGATCCTATCCCCATGATCTATTAACAATTCCGCCGCCGCGATACCGCTAATGCCGGTACCTACGACAAGGACTTTTTTTCTGTTCGTATCCATGTCTGTTCCTCCTGTTCACTTCTTCCACACCCATAGCATCTTGTATTTGCTTTTCGCGTTTTATCTTTAGATGTTAACGCCGCCTGCTTTCAAAATTCAGAGCTAACTTATTCTTATTTCTTATGGATGTTTTTTTAGATCACAGCCCCATATACGCCACCAGGCAGAGCATCGTCGTTACAATCGAAAAGATTGC
>CASUON010000492.1 GCA_949457475.1 uncultured Lachnospiraceae bacterium | reverse complement strand
ATCCCAAATTTAGGAGGCATAGCGGGCTATGTTGACTAAATTTGGGATAAATTTTGCGCGAAATGGGGAGTGCAGATTGCGGGAATGATTTTTCAAACACGCTCTAGAACTTGTTTGAAGCGTGGGACGTATGAATTAGAAATAAAAACGGTCCCGGAATAACTAGATAAGGAAAGGTTATTCCGGAACCGTTTTTTTGCAGAATGGCCACAGTCACGGCCAGGCAGTCTAGCCCAATACACGCTTGAAACAATCATTTCTGCAATATGCATACCTATCTTGCAGAAACAATCTTCAAAAACGCGCTGGGCCGCCTTGTTTACGTTGCCGTTGTTGCCTGTACTATTACAAATTACAATAAAAGGTATTATATAAAGTATGTGAATGAGAGAATATAAAAAAGAATAGAATGTTTTTTACACATTTCGTATATTTAAAAAAGTATACCTTTTCAAATATACGTCCTTTTTTATTTTCGGATTAATTTTATCATGATAGCGTCGAAAAAGCAATGGAATATTAGCGCTTTTTTTCCGAAACAAAACGATTCAGGATAAGTACCATTTTATAAAACAGGGATAAACGTGGATATTGATGGAAAACCAAGGGGGACAAAAAGTAAAATAGTAGTGGTAGGTTTGTTCATTTTATAGTATCATGAACAATTATAGAAGCTAGAACGTGTACGCTTTGCAAAAGCATGCGACAGTGAACCGGGCGAACATATTCGCAGTATGAAAATGAAAAGAAAAAAGCCGTTCGAACGGCAAGGAGGTGGCTGATGGAATGCATAGTAAGGGCAGGGATGGGGCGGGAGAAAACAATGGCATGGATCTGCACGATATTTTTGTCAGGGAGCTGTTGGAAACAAAATCGTTAGAAGCTTTGCGCTATTTGATCCAGGCGGGACGGGAGCTGGAATTTACGGTTCATGGAGCGTGTTGTTTTCTGTCGCGTTCTGGTTCGGCAAAAGATGTCTCCCTATGGGTAGGCAATATAGAGCAGGATTTTGACAGTATGGAAGAGCTGCTGGAATATGCACAAATAGACGGGCACGCATTTCGGTCTATATGGGGCCAGGCTGAAATTGGGTTTCTTTTTTAAACTGCTGGGAGTGCCATAATTTCTGTGTAAGTTATCTTAAAAATCCTATCTATCAGGCATTTTTTAAGGATTCATAAAGAAATTACGGCACTCTCCAATAGGTTTTTGCTATTTGTCATAAATATATCTTTCAAACACGCTCGATTGCCAAAACATTGGTTACGATACAGGTATCATGTTATGTATTTTTAGTATCTCCGCAAGCGTTTCAACGTCTTCTTGCAATTTTTTGACGGCATTATCTAAATGGTAGTGATTGTGATTTATAGTGATATCAATACCTTTTAACTTTTCCGACATGTGATTTTGCTTATATTTAAGAGTATGCATGCTGTCGTCCAGTTTGTCGAGCCTTTTGTCTATACCATCAAAACGCATATCCATGCCGTCGAGTCTCTTGTCCATACGATCAAAGCGCATATCCA
>CASUON010000491.1 GCA_949457475.1 uncultured Lachnospiraceae bacterium | reverse complement strand
AAAAGGAGATTGCGCCATGGATGGCGGTCAATCTCCGGTCCGTCCGGTATGATACGTTTACGCAGGATGCTTAGAATTTCTTACATCCCGAAGCTGGAACATCCGGGAGGGCTTGCGGCCTGGCCCCAGCGTCCGAGTAGAAAAAAACTGAAAAATTGTTCCAGAATTCAACTGCCGGATAACAACCTATTATTTCTCATTTTTAAGGGATATCCCCACCCCATGGAAAGTTTCGATAGCGGATATCCTATAGCCTATTTTGCAAACTTTACTATGTACGAAATCTTGCAAATGTGTTATCCTTTTTTATAGGCTGGAAAAGATAAAAGATATACTGAATATCCCATATTCTTTTGAATCTGTCATCAAAGTTAATATTTATGATGATCTGCTCATAGATTTTTCAGATATTAGTAAACAATTAGGCATATAGGCAAAATAGAGTAGAAAAATAACTGGAAGAGTTATTTCCCCCTATGAGAAAGCCAGAAAGTACCAAATACCATTTTCTGGCTTTCTTTTACATCGTTATCCTACGGACTTGCATCCGCATTCCTTTCCTTACCGGATCAGGTCAATCACCCCAAATTCTGCGATTGCCGCCGTTTTATACTGGATTGCCCAGTCAGCAATACCAGAATTTACGATAAAAGTCGTATTCCCACGTATTTCCTTGCCATAGGCCCTGTCATATGCCCCGGAAAGCACGCCTGTAATCCCAACCGGGAACATCTGCCCGCCATGCGTGTGTCCGCAGAGCACCAAGTCTACCCCGGCCGATTCCTCCGCCTGAAAATCATTCGGCTGATGGTCCAGCAAAATCATATAACAATCGTTCGGGATGTCCTTTGTCAGCGTATCCATATCCATACGCCCCTTGCGCATTTCTTCGGAGCAGTCCTGCCTGCCGATCAGATAAATCCGTTTCCCTATCATAACGTAATCATCTTCCAATATTGTCACATTGTTTTTTGCCAGCTCCGCCCGCAAATCGGCATCATTAAAATCCCTTGTATCCATATAGCCTTTATCATGGTTTCCATACACGTAAAACACGCCGTAAGTTGTTTCCAAATCCCCCAACGCCGCGCAGCTGCGTACCATATCCGCCTTTGCCGTATCGTCGTCTACATAATCGCCGGTAACTACAACGACGTCCGGATTTGTTCTTTGTACGGTTTCCATATGTTTTGCAAACCCGTCCCCGTCAAAAATCGCGCCGATATGGGAATCCGAAATCTGAACAATCCGCAGCCGTTCCATCCCAATATCTTTTTCCGCTTTGACTGTATAATCCGTTTCATATACATGATGTGCAAAATACCACCCGCACCCAAGGTAAACGGCAATGGACACAACAGCAAACACACCGCACCAATAATACCCCAAAGTTTTTTTGGTCATCTTGCGAACGAGCAATCCCGCCAGATCAACTACCAGCCAGATGGCAAAGGTATTCACGATGACAATGACGCCATTTACAAAATCAAACGCACAATACAAGGCAAAACCCAGTATCGGAATGCCTGCAGCCAAAGACGCGCGCTTGCCCCTTGTAAAAAGCCCCTGCTGTCCCAGCT
>CASUON010000490.1 GCA_949457475.1 uncultured Lachnospiraceae bacterium | reverse complement strand
CAAGAAAAAATTTAAAATATTTTGATACAGTTTTAGACTTAACAAGGCACTAGGCCACCGCAAAATCCATCCTTGGTTAAGCGTGCTTAATATCCGTATGTTCGGAAATCTCCCGGTCAACCGTACACAAATCGTCTACGGACAGGCCGTGGATATCCTCGTTTCCGGTAATCCTTGCGAATGTTTTCAGCTCCTGCGCACAGCAGGATAAGTAATTTTCCACACGCTTGGCGGCCATATCGATATGCAGCCGCTCCCGCAGCTTCTCATCCTGCGTCGCCACCCCGACCGGGCACATGCCGGTGCCGCAGATACGGTACTGCTGGCAGGCCGCCGCAACCATCGCTGCAGATGCAATCGCTACCGCATCCGCGCCCATCGCGATAGCCTTTGCAAAATCGGAAGATACCCTAAGCCCTCCAGTAATTACGAGGTCGATATCAGAACCGATCGTATCCAGGTATTTACGCGCACGGTACAGCGCGTAAATCGTCGGCACGCTGGTAGAATCCCGTATGATCGCAGGCGATGCCCCGGTCGCGCCGCCCCGCCCGTCAATCGTAACAAAATCTGGGTTCGCATAGACGCAAAATTCCAAGTCCCGCTCGATATGCCCGGCGGCAATTTTAATCCCAATCGGACGCCCTTCGCTACGCGCGCGCAGTTCAAGGACAAGCTTTTTTAAATCCTCCGCATTGTCGATGCCCGGAAACCTCGAAGGGCTGATCACGTCTTCGCCAAGCGGTTTATTGCGTATCTGCGCAATTTCCGGCGTTACTTTGCTTCCCGGCAGATGCCCGCCCATGCCTGGCTTCGTCCCCTGCCCGATTTTGATTTCAATTGCGTCTGAAGTTTTTAAATTCTCGTCGGTCACACTGTAGCGGTTTGGCACATATTCAAATATGTATTTATAAGCGGCTTCTTTTTCCTGCGGCAGGATGCCGCCTTCTCCGCTGCACATCGCCGTTTTTACCGCCGCGCTGCCCCTTGCCATCGCAATTTTAGCCTCTTTGGACAACGCGCCAAACGACATATGCGAAATATAGACTGGCATGTCCAGCACCATCGGCTGCCTAGCATGTTTGCCAATGACCGTCCGTAGCGATACGTCGGCATGCTCGTCCAAAGGCATTGGATTTAACTGTGCGCCCAGCACAAGCACATCGTCCCAGTTTGGCATTTTCATCTGCGTACCCATCGCCTCGATCGCGGACTTGCCGGTAACCGCCATCTCATGGATTTCATTCATATAACGGTAGCTGCTATTAGTCATCCGGGTTTCCTTCGGGTAGCTTAAATCCATCGCTGCCACTTCCTGCGCGGCCACATGCGGCTGCCCCGGCATATCCATATGCGGCTGGCTTACCTGTTCAAACTTCTCCGGCGGCTGTTTGCAGACCGGGCAGCGTTCCAGCTCTGAAAACGGCCGCCCCTCCTTTGCTTCGTCATATTCATACCCACATACACTACACCTATAAATCATTGCATATACCTTCCCTTCTGCTTCTGCTTTTGCTTTTTCCTTTTTACTTTTTATCCTTCTTTTTGTTCCCCAGATAGCGGCAGTCGCCCGTTATCTTATAAAT
>CASUON010000489.1 GCA_949457475.1 uncultured Lachnospiraceae bacterium | reverse complement strand
TTGTTTTCCTCCCTCCGCATAAGCAGTAAAGCCTCGGCCACCTCGTCCGATACCTCAATCATTGTGTCCGTGGCAAAAAGCGGATAATAATATTTTTTTAGGTTGATTGCCTACACAGGCCACACCTCATTCCGTCTGCTGGCGGCTGTAAAACTCACGCATATTATAGTACCTTGAATTTTCTATATTTCCGTGCTATGATAACATCGTGGAATTCAATATCCGCGGGTACGGCTTTAAAAAACGTGCCTGGATAAAGAGAACTGGTCATATGGCTAACAGTAATTCAATGAGAAAGAGAGGAAATTAAAATGGAACAGAAATTTTATATTTGCGAGCATTGCGGGAATATCGTTGCAATGGTAAAAGACGCAGGGGTTCCGGTCATGTGCTGTGGACAGAAAATGAAAGAGATTGTTGCGGGTACGGTAGACGCCGCAGTGGAAAAGCATGTTCCAGTATATACGGTAGAAGGAAATCTGGTAAAAGTCCATGTAGGGGCTGCGGAGCATCCTATGATGCCGGAGCATTATATTGAGTGGGTTTCTTTACAGACAAAACAGGGCAACCAGCGCAAGGCGCTGCATCCGGGGGACAAGCCGGAAGTATGTTTTGCAATCTGCGACGGCGATGAAGTAGAAGCTGTATATGCATACTGCAATCTGCATAGCCTTTGGAAAGCATAAGAATCGATCATATAGGTATATGATATAGAAGTATATAAGCAGTAGCGCTTAAAGGCCACCCTGGAGCCTCTGATCTTGATCTCTAATGGGCAAAAGGGTGGTGTTCATTTACATATAGCAATTCTTTTAATTTTTTTCCACCAATGCTGCCCTGCTGGTATTTCCCGGTAAATATAAATCCATTCTTTTCATAGAAAGCCCTGGCGCGCCGGTTGTCCTCCAAAACCCGTATAAGGATGTTGTGAAATCCAAGTTTTATTAATTCTTCCTTACATTTTTGCAAAAGATACTTGCCATATCCTTGTCCAATGTATTCTGGCAGAAAATAAATAGAGATGATTTCAGCATAATCGCCGTATGTTTCCCAACGTGATTTTCCAAAGCTGGACGTGCCGATGATCGAATTGCCTTCTGTCAGAACTAGTGTATAGATTCCGGCCGACCGGATATAAGGAGCCCATTTTCCAGCTGGTATACTGTCTAAATAGCTTTGTGGAAGGATGTCATGATAGGCAAATTTCCAGCTTTTTTCATAAATCATGCTGATTTCTAGTAAATTGTCCTCTGGTGTTAGATATCTGATTTCCATTAAAACCTCCGTTCGATGGATTGACGTTCTTTTATAGGTTAATCTATGATCCGTTAGTTGCTATCTTTATCTGCTGGTTGTTCGTTTAACGGATTCATAGTAGAATAAGGTGTAATCTGGTCTTTAGAAATTACTTTTGTATCTGCCGTTTAGCACCATTATACGATATGGATTTGTTTGTTGCAACCGGCGGCAGGCCTAAATAATCAAAGAAAACAAGTATCGTTACTTTTCACGGGGTGGGGATATGCAGAATATACCAGAATATATAGAAAAATAATAGGTTGTTATCCGGCAAATCGTGCATATTTTTGTATCCCGGACG
>CASUON010000488.1 GCA_949457475.1 uncultured Lachnospiraceae bacterium | reverse complement strand
TTCAGCCACTGTCACCTTGGAAAGCCCGACCTCATAACTGAGGGATTTTGGATTCACTGCCCCAGTCGGGTTCATCAGCCGCTCCAGCCATTCTGTCACGGTCGCTCAACGCGACAAAACACTCATTATTTGTATCATCCCTGCCCAGCAGTCTAGTCAGCGCCGGCACTTTTTGAAGCGCGACCGCCAAATCCTTAATATGATCCGTCACTAAAAAAACATAACCCGGAAGCAATTTTTCACATACATCTTTCCACTGTCCATGAAACTTTTTCCTCCGGACCCTGGTAGGATGAAAACACGCCGAGAAAAGCTCTTGCGGTATAATTTCATAAATCTTAGTTTCCGTCCTTACTTCCGTCCCCGGCGAGACTTGTATGACATAGTGCATAATGCTGTCTTGCCCTCTCTTTTCTTTAGTAAAATATTGCACATTTTCATAATTGCAACCAATGCGTTCAGCTGTAGCTAACGCGACCGGCTACTCCTGACTCGTCCGTTTCTATAAGTTCGCCCGGCTGCCTGGGATCAAAGTACTCTATTTTGGGCGCTTCACCCTGGTAAGCGTAGGAAGGAACGATTTGCTTAACGACCGCTTTCATTTGCGGATCGTCTTCATAAGCGGTCTTTTTTAGGTCGACAAGCCTTTCAAAAAATTCTGTCTCGTCAAAAGCGAGCGGCTTTCCGATAAAGATCAGGTTGTTCGCCGTTTTTTTCAGCCCTTCTTCTTCTTTTAGGCATTCTTCAAACATTTTTTCGCCTGGGCGCAGCCCGGTATAGACAATCGGGATATCTACGTCCGGTTCATAGCCCGAAAGTTTGATCAGGTTTCTTGCCATATCGTCGATTTTGACAGGCTCGCCCATATCAAGCACGAATATCTCGCCGCCCTTTGCATAGGCGCCTGCCTGCAGTACTAAAGATACGGCCTCTGGAATCGTCATAAAATAGCGGATAATATTCGGGTCGGTAACAGTGACCGGTCCTCCCTCCGCAATCTGTTTTTTAAACAGTGGAATCACGCTGCCATTGCTGCCCAATACATTTCCAAAACGGACGGCCACATAATTGGTCTGCGGGTATTTACGCTGCATGCCTTGAATGACCATTTCACAGATCCGCTTGGATGCCCCCATGATGTTCGTAGGGTTGACCGCCTTATCCGTGGAAATCAAAACCAGCCGGCGCGTGTGGTTTTCCCCAGCCGCCCTTGCGACATTGAGCGTGCCAAAAACATTGTTTTTAATCGCCTCATTCGGGCTGTCTTCCATTAACGGCACATGTTTATGCGCGGCCGCATGAAAAACAATATCTGGCCGGTAATCGGAGAAGATTGTATCAACGCGGTGCGTATTTCGCACGGAGCCGATTAATACGACCAGCTCCAGCTGTGGCCATTTTTTCTGCAGTTCCAGCTGCAGGCTATATGTAGTATTTTCGTATATATCAAATATAATCAACCTTTTCGGCATATGCGCCGCAATCTGGCGGCATAGCTCACTGCCGATCGAACCGCCGCCGCCGGTCACAAGTACCGTCCGGTTTGCGATGTAGCCCATTACTTCATCCAAGTTCGTTTTTACCGGTTCCCTGCCCAGCAAATCTTCGATCTCA
>CASUON010000487.1 GCA_949457475.1 uncultured Lachnospiraceae bacterium | reverse complement strand
TAAATTTGGGATAAATTCTCCGCGAAATGGGGAGTGCAGATTGCGGGAATGATTTATCAAACACGCTCTAGGACGGCAGGAAAACAGGTCGGGCGTAAGTTATGGCAAAGGGTATTAAATGGTATTGGAAGGCAGATGCTATGGCGCGTTTAAAAATTCATTTCTGCATGTTTACAATGAATGTTTCAAATACGCGTGAGAAAAAGCACAAGGAGTGGTGGCATGATATTTAATACAGGTGCCGCGTTGCTGGATGCGATTGTGCTGGCGGTTGTGTCCAGGGATGCGGAAGGTACGTATGGGTACAAAATTACCCAGGATGTACGCAAGGCAATCGAAGTATCGGAATCCACGCTATATCCGGTGCTGCGTCGGCTGCAGAAAGACGATTGCCTGCATGTGTACGACAGGCAATGCGGCGGACGCAACCGCAGATATTATAAGCTGACGCCTGCAGGCGAAGCGCAGCTTCGTCTGTACATTGATGAATGGCAGGTGTATTCACAGAAAATCAGTGCGTTGTTTTCGGGAGAGGAGTGAGTATGAACAAAGAGATGTTTTTAGGCCAGTTGGAACAGCTGTTATATGACATTCCCAGAGAAGAACGGGAAGAGGCTATGGATTATTACCGAAGCTATTTTGAAGAAGCAGGTGTGGAAAATGAGGCTTCGGTATTGGAAGAACTGGATTCCCCGCAATATATAGCGGCAAGTATCAAAGAAGACTTAAAAAGGCCGGGAAAAGAGGATGGGCATTTGAAAAATCCTCCGCAGGTGCGTGGAAAAGATTCTGAGGAAGGAAAAAAAGAAGCCAACTACCGCCGTTATGACGAACCAAAAACTGGGGAGTACGGCCGCAATGAACAGGCGCGCCAGGATGGGCAGAATCCGCCGCCTGGGGCAGGGAGCCGTTATGAGCAGTATGAAAAACATACACAAGGCAGGAAAAAGGGGTTTTCCATGGATAACCAGGCAAAACTGATTCTTCTTATTATCCTTGCTGTTTTTTCTTTTCCTGTATGGGGCAGCGTAGCTTCGGTTATACTTGGTATCATAGGGGCGGCGATTGCGGCAGTGGTTGTGCTGGCGGTATTGGCTGTAGGCGGCATTGTTGGCGGCCTGGTCTGCGCAATCGTAGGGATTGTAAATTTGTGCATGCTGTCGTTAATCAAAGGACTTTTGGCGCTTGGAGCCGGGATGCTGCTAATCGCGGCTGGCGGCATTAGCTTTGTATTTGTATTATTAGTATGCGGCAGGCTTATTCCATGGGCGGTTCGCCAGGTGGCAGGCCTGTTTCGCCGGCTGGTAGACTGGGGGAGGGGTATTGCATGAACAGACTGATCAGAGGGATTTTGTATATTGTGGCAGGCTGTGCCGGCATTGGCTGTGCGGCGCTTATCCTAGGCCTTGTGCTTGGCCGGGGAAAAGTAGAACTAGAAGATTACGGTAGTTTGAATTTTGCCAAAAATTCTGCGTATAATATTGTAGTAAAAGTGGAAAACAAGTTGCGTAACTGGCTGAATAGAAATGAAAAGAGCGCATCCAGCGCAGAAAGCGTGGATGGTTCCGGGCTGAATGTAGGTTTTGTAGAAGAAAGAGGGGACGAGGCAGCGTTTATT
>CASUON010000486.1 GCA_949457475.1 uncultured Lachnospiraceae bacterium | reverse complement strand
CGCATAATCCTGCAGTTTTGCTCCCCCGCTTTCTGAAAGCAAGTCCACCTGGTCGACAAGCCCTGGATCATCCTGCGACGCAAACACCGTCGTTGCCGGCAAGGCGAAAAAAACGCCGGCATTAGGGGCGACGGTACTGGCAAGAAGCAAATGGAAACAGACAAGGACAAAAACAGCGGGGCGGGCAACTGGCCGAACCGGCCGCAGCAATGCCAAAAAACTATGGCGTATTTTCTTTTTCATACGATACATCCCCTCCTATAGCAGCCAGACCAGGTACGAAATAAGATACAGCAACGCGCCTATGGCCCCGGTCAGGCCGAACAGCCACCTTCGGTACGCCGCCTTGTCCAAAGGCAAATCCCCCGCGATCTTTCCGCTCTGCCCGTTCATAGCAAACAGGTAATTTTGCCCGTTCCATGTCGTATGCAACAGCCAAACCGGAAACAAGGCGTAGGAAACTTTGCCATTATGCAGCTGGATGCTGCCCGCTTCTTTCTTAACGGTCGTATAGCCCGCTACCGTTGCGTCGAAAGCCGCCTGCGCGCTCTTGCGAATCCGTTCATTGGCGCGCCCAATGCTCTCTTTGCTGTCTACATCATATTTGTCTGCCAGATACCCCGCCAGATATGCGGTCTGAAAATCCACGGCCTTTGAAAAGTCAAACGGTTCAAGCGATTCCATTAAATCATCCGGCATCTTCTTAGAGCCGTCCACTGGAACCCTGTGAAACTGCATGTTTCCGCCCCGGCTGACGTCGAAGTAATCTATTTGCGTATAATAATACCTGTTGTCGCTCCATGCCCGTGTTTTGGTCGCCCTATAACGCATCGATACGTCCGCCCCGGCGTCAAACAGCCAAAACGGGACGTAGATGCCTTTCACTTCGTCGATATGGTTCCTGTCCTTAAAGGTTTTTGGAAGTAGGCGTTTTCCCGCATACAAATTTTGCAGCGCCTGTTTTGCAGCTTTTTTATCCAGCTGGAACGGAATTACATAATCAGGTTTCCAGGCCCCCTCCAGCCGCCCCATCATAACAACCGGATTGCCGCAAAACGGGCAGGATGAAGCGGCCGTATTTTCATCGCACGTAATCTCGCCGCCGCAGGAGCGGCAGACATAAGAACGCAGGCTGCCTGCCTCTCCGTCCTGCCACTGTCTGCCCGCCGTTTCTTCCCATCGCATATCATCCGCCTGGTCCTGCTTCAATGCGCGGTCATAGCCCGCCAGCGTTTCCATCTCAAACTCCGTATCGCAATACGGGCACTTCATCTTTTGCAGCGTACTGTCAAAAGCAATGGCGCCGCCGCAGCATGGACATTTGTATTCTTGTATTGCTGCCATGTTCTTTCCCCTTATCCTTTTTTCACGTCATTCTCATCAAAAATATCGCCGCATTCCGGGCAAAATTTCGGCGGATGCGAAGGGTCTTGCGGCTCCCATCCGCATTTGTCGCATCGATAGAGCGGGGCGCCTGCCGGCTTCTTCGCGCCGCAGTTGTGGCAGAACTTCCCTTTATTCACCGTACCGCAGGAACAAGTCCATCCGCTGTCCCCCGACGGCTTCGCGGCTCCGCATTCCGGGCAGTACTTCCCTGTCGCCGTCGCCCCGCATGCGCACTTCCATGCG
>CASUON010000485.1 GCA_949457475.1 uncultured Lachnospiraceae bacterium | reverse complement strand
AACAACCTATTATTTTTCTTTTTATAGTATATCCTGCATATCCCCACCCCGTGAAAAGTAATAAAATAACACTGCAAAATTGCACAGTACCCTATGTTTCCCTTGTAGATAAAGGCATAACCAGATATAATCATATCAGAGATAAAAGTTTTTCAAATGGGAACGTATTGTTTTGATTTCTTGGAAATGGAGGTAGCTATGGAAAAAAAGAGATGGAACCGACCAGGGAACTGGTCAAAAATACTACTGGCTGTTTTGTACATGGTATGCGCGCTCTTTCTGACAGACAGGGATATTGCAAAGGCAGTACAAAAAGAGCCGGAAATTTTTCCGGCAGATGTCTCCGCAGCTTCCGATGGATGCATCTTAATAGGAATTGAAGGGACATATGCCGCGCAGGTACAAGAAGCCTTGGATAGAGTGAATGATATCCGCAAAGAAGCCTGCCAACAAGGCGTACCAAATCCGGCCAACCCAAGTAGAAAGCTCACGCTGGACGATTATGTGCCGATCCAGTGGTCATCCGGACTGGAATATATCGCGCAGATACGTGCAGCTGAAGCCATTGTCCTTTCGGGCCATGAACGGCCAAACGGCACGGACTGTTTTTCCCTGGAGGCGCCTAACGGCATATCCAGCTATAGCGAAGTGCTGGCATGGAATACCAATACAAAAGGCAGTATGGTAAAGGGGATTAACCAGTGGTATGATGAAAAAGAAGACTGGTTGAATCAAAACGAGGACGCAGTGACCGGACACTATACCTCCCTGATCGATCCGGATAATACCTTTATCGGTTTGGGCGCATTTGTTTCTGAATACGGAACCTGGAGGTGCAGTGTCAGCGGGGAATTCTGTTCAGAAGACGGCCCTAGTTTCTCCGCGCCAAACCGTACGGGGCACTGTGTACAAATGATAGAGGTGAAAAAAGACTGCTTGAAAGGGCTGAATATCTTCCAGGGAGACGAAGACGTCTCGGACGGCCTTGGCATTGGGACTGGAAAACAGGCAGCGCTGACTGCCAGGGTAAAAGTGGTGATCGGCGGCGATACTGCATATTGCAATTATCTAAGCGGCATTACATGGACGTCTTCCAACCCTGCCGTAGCGCAGGTAGATTCCCAGGGCGTCGTTACCGTACAAAAAGCGGGAAACGCAGTGATTACCGCATCAGCCGAAAATGGGCTGTCGGCATCCTGCAAACTCCTTAAAACTCCAAAAGGTACCGCACTGACGTCCTTACAAGGTGGCAACGGAAACATCTCGCTCCGCTGGAAGAAACAGAAACAGGCCGATGGCTACATCATAAGGTTTTCCGAACAAAAGACGCCGGACAGCAATCGTTCCGAAAGATACATATATATAGAAGGAAATAAAACTACGTCACAGGTGATCGGCAATTTAAAACGGAAACAAACCTATTATATACGCATTCAGACGTATAAAACCGTTGGCTGGAAGTTCCTCTACTCTGACTGGTCGAAGGTGAAAAAAGTCCGGACAAAATAATTACATTGTCTAAACATAAAAAAGAAATAAAGCAAAACGCTTATGTAAAACAAAATAAAGCAAAACAAGATGCAGCAAACAAAATAAAGCAAAACAAGGTGCAGCAAACAAAATAAAGCAAAACA
>CASUON010000484.1 GCA_949457475.1 uncultured Lachnospiraceae bacterium | reverse complement strand
GTAATTATAAACTGTTCCTTTATTTACCCGGTTACGGTAAGTTTTGATATTTTTGAAGTAATTTCTATATATACGTACCCAATTCTTTACAACCTCAAAGGTATGGTCGTTAGAATGATCGTCCAAGACCAGCATGTCAACATCAATCTTTCCTCCATGCTTCTTTTTCTGATATAAAATACTGTCCAATGTTTCCCGGATATACGATTCCTGGTTATAACAGCATATACAAAATGTAAACCCTTCTATCAAATTCATACCCCTTTTTATTGTCTACCAACATACTTCCTTACTGTTTCCGCTCCCAGTTCGCCTATCTGCCTGCGCAAAATGCGGTATACACTCCCACGCAGCCGACTATATCGATCAACCCAGCTTGCCGCATAATGATGTATCGATACTGTGTTTTCCGTTATCGTAATTGTTCCGGTGTCCATATCATATGGGTTAAAGTAGTCCTTCGGATAAATAATAACCCCACCTATTTCTTGTTCCTCATTTTTGTTTTCTAATCCATGCCTTTTTAGGCATTCCGTTGTAATATCCACGATAGTTGTCAAATCCATTGTCCCGTTTATTTTCCGAAAATGCCTACTATGATATTCTTCCAATAACTCCTTGTACAGCGGATGATGCGCCTGCGCACCTAAGCACAGTCCAGGCGCTACTTTTACGTAGTCGTTCTCCGCACTGTTTTTTGCTTTGTACGCCTTTTCAATTCCCATAAAAGCCCCTTTTTGTACAATATGGCCAATATTCTTTATCATCTCTACATCGGTGTCAAAATACAGCCCCCCATAATCGTACAGCACTTTAAACCTTGCATAGTCTGAAACAAACGCCCATTTTCCTGCTTCATATGCTTCTTTTACATAGTCGCAGCAGCCAATATCAAAGTTTGATTCATTCCACTCAATCACCTCATAATCTGGACAATAGTATTTCCAACTCGCGATACATTTCTTTGCTAATTTGGACAGTCTAGCCCCGCCAAACCAAAAATAATGGATTGTCTTTGGTATCATCATTCCTCCTGCCTGTTTATAAAAAGGTAAACGTTTTTCATATTTAATTAAAACGCTCAATATGGGTTTGTAAATATTGTTTGATAAGGGTATATCCGGTTCCAATCAGGGCGTATCAGATTTACAACCCAAAAATAAGACAAGCAAAATAAAACAACTGCTGTCCAAATTACGTTCCGGTTCCGGATGGATTTTATATTATTTATTGCATTTGGAATAACGACAATCGCATACTGCCAAAAATAATAGGCGCATCGTTCAATCAAGCTGAATTTTAGCGATAACAATGTAATCACCGCAGCTATATAGACCATATGTAACGAACGTATTTCCCTTGCCTCTTCCTGGCCCATTCGACCTTTCTTTTTTATAAAATACAATCCCAGCAAAAACAACCCAAAACGGATACCCACTTGCAGTACCGAAGCCATTTTTATTTCTCCGATCACGTATCTGCTATTATCCACATAAACGGCATAATAAGGCACGAAATGCACGGCCGCCTCTATAATGGCGTCGAACAGAAAAAAGGCTATGGCGGCTACGGCTATACCAAGTATATAAATTTTTTCCACCTGTGCGGTTGCGATATAGTTGGAAGCGGCAATAAAAATATAATTC
>CASUON010000483.1 GCA_949457475.1 uncultured Lachnospiraceae bacterium | reverse complement strand
TGTTAAATACCGGCGCAGCAGAAACGAGCCCATGCTGTGCCCCAGTATTATATACGGCAGGCCTGGGTGGGCTTTTTGCACCATTCGCGTTAATGTATACATATCCGCCACAACCGTCTGCGAAGGGTTCTTCTCTGCAAAATACCCCCACTGCGTTTCCGCACGCACGGACGCGCCGTGCCCAAGGTGGTCATGCCCAACAACGAGAAAGCCCCGCTTTGCCATATAAACTGCAAATTCTTCATAACGCTCAATGTATTCGACCATTCCATGCGCAATCTGCAAAACGGCGCGCAACTGGCCGTCTTTTGGAAACCATTTCACGGCATGGATGTCTGTCCTGCCGTCTTTTGACAAAAACGAAAAAACTTCTTTTTGGATACCAGTATGCAAATTCCCCACCCTTCCTTTCGTTACAACTGTAAAATACGCCTATTTTTAGGAATGCTTCAAATGCTCTCCCATCGAATCAAAAATCCGCTCCATTTCCTTGCGTGCCTCCTGCTCGTCCCTTAAGCTCGCGTTAATCAGCTGGATCGCGCTTAGCGACTGGCGTTGCAGTGACGCGATCGTCTCATGGTTTTGCGAGATTTTTTTCAAGATCGCCGTTAATGCCAGCGCTTTTTCCGAATAGGCCTGGCCTGCCGCCTGCGCGCATAAATCTTCCGCCTCCGCGTGGATTTTCGACAAATGCGCCACAGACTGCCCATCTTTTTTCAATGCTTCGGTCAGTTCCCGCACCTGCTTGCCCATCTGTTCAAACTGTACGCGTACTTCGTCCATCTGGCTGCCGACTTCTTTTGCAGCGCTTTCATACGAACTGGAAAGCTTGCGCACGTCTTCCGCCGCGTCGATAAACTTCCTGCCGCCCGCGCCCAAGCGCCCTGCCTCGATCGCACAGTTTAACGACAGCGTGCTCATCTGTTTGGAAAAATCCTGCATCTGCCCCAATACCTCGTACACCCGGCGGATATTCTCCGCCATCTGCACCTGCGCCTGCTGCAACGCCTGCGCCGGGGATTGCAGGTATCCTTTTTCCTGCGCATAAGCGTCCAAGTTTTTCCGTTCCCTGCCCAGCACGCTTAATAGTTCTTTCTTTTTCTTTTCTTCTTCTTCCAGCTGCCCGCGCATGCTGGTAAATTCAATCGCAAACTGTTCATACGCCAGCCCGCACTCGCTGCTTGCGTCCATCGCATCCTGCGCCCGGCTCTCTACTTTGGCCAGTTCCTTGTCCATATCGCTTTGCGCGATAATTTGGGATTCGAAAAACGGCGGCATCTGCCGGCTGCTGTTCTCCAGCTGCTTGAGCCTGCCCTGCAGCCCTTCCAGCTGGGATTTTGCAGAGTCCAGCCTATCTTCTAATTCCTTTGTATATTCCTGCTTTTTTCCGAACACGGTAATAACCCCCTGTTTGTCATCTATTTTATTTCACTAACAGCAGTTCTATTATAACCGCTTTTTGCGCTGAAAGCAACATTTCTGTACGACTACTCGCCCTATCCAATAGGATGGAAAGATACTTTTCACCGAGGGGGATATCACTTAAAAATAATAGGCTGTATCCGGCAGTTTTGTGTTTCCCGGACGCTGGAACCAGGCAGCAAGCCCTCCCGGATGTTCCAGCTTCGGGATGTAAGAAATTCTAAGCATTC
>CASUON010000482.1 GCA_949457475.1 uncultured Lachnospiraceae bacterium | reverse complement strand
CGGCATAGACGGGTATGCAGGGCTATCATGCATAACATTTTCATACAAAATGTTAACTCATAGAAAACAAATTCTTATATACAAAATGGCCTCTTATACAAAATGACATACAAAAAACCTCCTTACACATAAAGTAAGGAGATTTTATCGGACAATCCTTATATTTTTGCATTTAAAAAGAACGTAAACCCGTTTCACCATGCCCGCTTATATAATGATGCATACCATTCCGCCGTTCGAATCATTTACAATCTTCTGCATCGTATCTTGCAGCTTCATCTGGCTCTCGTCGTCCATCATAGATATTTTGTGGCTGATGCCGTCTTCAATGAGCTCCCCGATCGTCTTGCCAAAAATATTCGTATTCCAGACTCCTTCCGCGGAATTCTGGCCCTCTTTGACATACTCTTTTAATCCCTGCGCCTGCTCCTCGCTCCCGACAATCGGCGCTATTTCCGTTTCTATATTGGCGCGGATCATATGTATGGAGGGCGACGACGCACGTATTTTGACGCCGTACTGGCTGCCGTGCCTGATAACTTCCGGCTCATCCAGCGCAATATCGCTAAGCTGCGGCGATACGACGCCGTACCCTTTCATGCGCACAGCCTGCATGGCGTCCGCTACTTTATCATATTCCTGCTTCTTTGCCGACATCTCGCGGATCAAGCGGATCAGCTCGTATTCCCCGTGTACTTCCACGCCTGTCAGCTCGGAGATATTTGCGTAATAATATTTTTGCTCAACTTCCATGCGGATTTCCGCGGTACCGTCAGATAAGTTCATCTGCTCCAGTTTTACCCGCTCCAGATACTCGCCTTCCGGCTGAAATTCGTAATTCCATACGTCCTTGACATAGGTAATTTCCTGTAAGATTTTTTTCGCGTTTTCGATCACATTCTTTTTCACCGGGCGGTCTTCGCTTAAGAGGTCTACCCATTTCGGCAGGTAAAAATTCATACGTACAACCGGGAATTCGTATAAAATATGTTCCAGTATCCGGTTCACATCTTCTTTGCGCAGCTGCTCGCAGTTGACTGGTATCACGCTGACCCCATACTGGCCCGTCATCTGCTGCGCTGCCTGGCGCGCTTCGTCGCTGTATGGCTTTGCCGTATTGAGCAGGACAATGTACGGCTTCCCGCTTTTTTTCAGTTCGTTTACCGTCTCTTGTGTCGGCTTTTGGTAATTGGCCGCCGGTATGTCGGTTACACTGCCATCCGTCGTCACTACAATGCCGATCGTCGCATGGTCTTTAATTACCTTGCGTGTACCGGTCTCGGCGGCCTGGGAAAACGGGACTTCCTGCTCCGACCAGGGCGTTTTTACCATACGCTCTATCCCGTTCTCCAAATGCCCAGTCGCGCCTTCCACCATATATCCTACGCAGTCAATCAGCCGCACTTTCATACTCGTATCATCGGTCAGCCGTATTTTTGCCGCATCTTTTGGGATAAACTTCGGCTCCGTCGTCATAATGGTTGTACCTTGCGCAGACTGCGGCAGCTCATCCCTTGTCCGCGCACGGACATTCTCATCCTCAATATTCGGGATTACCATCTGTTCCATAAAACGCTTGATAAACGTAGACTTCCCGGTACGCACCGCGCCCACAACCCCCAGATAGATTTCCCCATTTGTCCTTGCCTGGAT
>CASUON010000481.1 GCA_949457475.1 uncultured Lachnospiraceae bacterium | reverse complement strand
GCATCCCGGAGCGGAACATCCGGACGGGCCTGCTGCCTGGTTCCGGCGTCCGGGAGACAAAATATGCCCGTTTTGCCGGATAACAACCTATTATTTTTCTTTATTATAGTATATTCTGCATATCCCCACCCCCGTGAAAAGTAACAAAAACTTACAGCATATTTACCAGATAAATGCTCTGGAGCATTTTCCCAACACGCTCTAGAATTTGTTCACTAAACATAGAAAAACGAAAATTGATATTCCCAAAAAGATGCTGTAAAATGAATTTACAATCAAATCATCATAGAAAGCAGAAAGGAAAAGCAAAATGTTCCATACAGATAAAAAATTAGACCGCAGAATCAGCGAGATGAAACAGTACAGGTACCGCAATATAATCCCGCTCCAAGAGTTTGCGGTTTGTGAAGACGAACAGGGGATTGTAAATCCCAAGGTGCCAAAGGAGACGCAGCAGTGGGATGTGATGAAGACGAAAGACCGCTGGGCCGGGCGTGACCGCTACTTGTGGCTGGTCAAAGAAGTGCGGATTCCGGGCGACTGGAAAGGGCGGCGCGCCGTAGGAATTTTTGATTTTGGCAAGACCGGGGGCGGAAATAACTCCGGGTTTGAGTCGATGTGCTATATCAATGGAAAACCTTACCAGGGCGTGGACGCGAACCATATGGAAGTGTTCTTCCCGGAAGAATTGTATGGCTGTACGTTTCAGCTGGCTTTCCGCCTATGGTCCGGGCTGGAAGGCGGCGGCGAGCCGAAGGTGCAGGAGCATCGGATTGAGCGTGCGGATTTGGCGTGCCTGGATGAAAAAGCGGATGACTTTTATTACCTCGCGTCGCTGGTATTAGAAACGGTGGAACAGCTAGAAGACGGGAACCCGTTAAAATATGACCTGCGCAACGCGCTAGACGCCGCTTGTCATTGCATTGACTGGTCGTATCCTGGGAGTGGTGTTTTCTATGATACGTTATACCAGGCGGATGAAATTTTAAATGAAAAGATCGATGCGATGGATAAAAAGTCTCCGGTCAATGTGCACTGCGTCGGGCATACGCATATCGATATGGCGTGGCTGTGGCGGTTAAAACATACGCACGAAAAAGCGTCCCGCACGTTTTCGACCGTGCTGCGTATGATGGAGCTGTTTCCGGAATACCTGTTCTTGCAGACACAGCCGCAGCTTTATGCGTATATCAAAGAAGATTTCCCGGAAATCTATGAGGAAATCAAGAAGCTTGTCGCGCAGGGCCGCTGGGAAGTTGACGGAGGCATGTGGGTAGAGGCGGACTGCAACCTGACCAGCGGGGAATCCCTAACGCGCCAGATTTTGATGGGTAGCCGCTTTATCAAAGAAGAGTTTGGCAAAGATGTAGAATACCTCTGGCTGCCGGATGTGTTCGGCTATTCCTGGGCGCTGCCGCAGATTTTGAAAAAATCGGGCATCGACGTATTTATGACGACCAAGATCAGCTGGAACCAGTATAACCGCATGCCGCACGATACGTTTTGGTGGAAAGGGATAGACGGCTCCGAGGTGCTGACGCATTTTATTACGACGCCAGAGCCATGGGGCGCGCCGGATTCGTGGTTTTATACTTATAACGGGCTGCTGACGGCAAAAACCGTAAAAGGCGTCTGGGAATCCTACCGGGATAAAGAGGTGAACAAAGACCTGCTGATCTCCTACGGCTACGGCGACGGCGGCGG
>CASUON010000480.1 GCA_949457475.1 uncultured Lachnospiraceae bacterium | reverse complement strand
ACATTAAATTGCATTAAAATATATTAAACAAAGCTTTAGTTAGTATATTACTACAAATTATTTGAATATCGGACAAGTACTAAGATGTACTATTCTATTATTAAGATATTGCTAAGAAATGTATCCGGATAGCGATATTAGGAGAAATTATGAAATATATAATTGGTACAAGAGGCTCTAGGCTTGCCGTCGCGCAGGCAGAATCTGTACGCGCCACACTTGCGCAGGCATATCCAGAAGATGTATTCGAACTTAGGATAATAAAAACAACCGGGGATATAAATTTAGATAAACCGTTGCATGAAATTGGGGGAAAAGGGGTGTTTGTCACAGAAATTGAGGCAAAACTCCTTTCATATGAAATAGATATCGGTGTACATAGTATGAAGGATATGCCAGTCGTGCTTCCAGATGGGCTGACTTTGGCAAAAGCTTGGAAACGGGCCGACCCGAGGGATGTATTAATTTTACGTAACGCACAGAGGCTTGAAGATTTGCCGCAGGGGGCGTCCATTGGCACTGGGAGCAGGCGCAGGGAATTTCAGCTAAAAGACCTTAGGCCAGATTTACGTATTATAAGTATACGCGGTAATATCGATACGCGTATTAGGAAGATGGAAGAAGAAAAACTGGATGGCATTGTGCTGGCTGCCGCTGCAATACAACGTTTACACCTCAAAGGGTTAAACATCTGTTATATGGAACTTGCCAAAATGCCTTGTGCGCCTGCCCAAGGCATTTTGGCGATGGAAATTAGGGAATCGGATAAAAAGCTTGCCGCTATGTTAAACTCTTTTTATGACGAAGACGCTTTTTTTGCAGCAGAAGCAGAACGCGGTTTTTTAAATGAAATAGACGGTGGATGTAATGTTCCAGCCGCCGCATTTTGCTGCAAATTATCAGATGAATCTGAAGCACTACAAAAAATCTACCAAATGCATGCAATGCTTGCCAGCCATTCAGCAACAAAACTGGCAAATACACTTGTATGCGGCACCCGCCCAGACATCCTTGCACAAAAAGCCGCAATAGACATCCGACGGCAAATAGCTGGTACGGTTTCTTTGGTTGGCGCCGGCCCTGGTGATATTGGCCTGATTACAGTAAGAGGGCTTAATGCTGTAAAAGAAGCGGATTGTATCATCTATGACAGGCTTGTCCCTATAAGACTTTTGGAAGAAGCAAAAGCCAATTGCCAGTTTATTTATGTAGGGAAAGAAGCGCATAACCACACGTTAAATCAAGCAGAAATCAATCGCCTTTTGCTGCAAAAAAGCATGCAATATTCCAAAATTGTACGTTTAAAAGGCGGAGATCCGTTTGTTTTTGGACGAGGCGGTGAGGAGGCCTTGTATTAAAAAGAGCATGGTGTCCCATTTGAGGTCATACCAGGAATCAGTTCTTGTATTGCTGCCCCTGCCATGGCGGGCATACCGGTTACCCACCGTGGGATGGCAAATGGATTCCATGTTGTAACAGCGAGCGACCGCTATGGTAAATTGGCGGACCTTAATTTTCAGGCAATGGCAGACAGCAAGGAAACGTGTATTTTTTTAATGTCTTTAAGCAAGGTTGCAGAAATTGCAGACAAACTGATGGATGCCGGTATGCCGGCAGATACAAAAGCTGCAGTTATTTCCCAGGCGGCAACTATACAGCAGCGGGTATGCGTGTCCAAGCTTTCTAATATTGCAGACAGTGTAAAATGTGCGGGACTTGTTT
>CASUON010000479.1 GCA_949457475.1 uncultured Lachnospiraceae bacterium | reverse complement strand
GTTTACTCCTGTCCTGCCTGCATTTGATTTAGGGGTAAACACGATGAAAAAAAGTATTGCAAAGCGTAGAAAGACTGTTAGTATCGGACTGAAGCTGACGGTCGAAGTATTTGTGCTGCTTTTGGCTGTGTGCGGCACATTGACGTTCCTTTCCTATGAGCAAAGCGCTGATATTATCCGCAAGGAAGTATCTAACAGCCTGATGCACCGTGCGGCTGAAAATGCTGACAACTTGAACCGTTTTTTAGAGCTGCGCAAGACGCAGATTGAGACGCTTGCAAGGCGGGACGCCATCACCAGTATGGACTGGGAAGTGCAAGAGCCGGTAATACTTGCGGAAACAAAACGGCTCGGCTATGAACGCATCCAGGTGTCTGATATGGATGGAAATACGCATCTTCCGGGCCAGGAAGTCTTTAACATTGCGCAACGGGCCAACTTCGTAGCTGCAATGGCAGGCGAAACGTATGTGACAAATCCAGTGCCGAGTGAGTCGGATAACAAGGTCATATTCGTTGTGACGGCGCCGATTATAGATAAAAATGAAAAGATCGTCGGCGCGCTGGGCGGCGTAATCACCGCGGAACAATTTAATGATATCGTAGCAAATATACAGGTTGGCGAAAAGGGGTTCGCGTATGGGATTGATTCGAAAGGCACGCGAATTGCCGACCGTGACTTAGAGACTGTGAAAAATTTCCAGAATGATTTAGAACAATATGCAGACAAGCCGGAATACGAAGATTATCTGCGCGTGCAAAACAGCATGAAAAATGGTGGGAACGGCACCGATGAATATAATTATGAAAATACGCAGTATTTATGCGCTTACGCGCCGATTGGGGAGACTACGTGGTCGCTGGCGCTGGCCTATCCGGCGGAAGAAGCGTTATCCGGCGTTACGCTGCTTCGCAATCGTCTGGTTGCGGTTACAGTAGCCGCATTAGTTGTGGGCGCGTTGATTGCGGTTATGATTTCCGCTACGTTCCGCCGCCCATTGCGCGCGATCCACGACCATGCATCCGAACTTGCCGCAGGAAACCTGACCCACCGGATTCATTCGAAACGGCATGACGAATTTGGCACCGTATGCCACGACCTTGATGAAGCGACCGGGCAGATGCAGGAGTTTATGGCGGCGATTGCCGCGAACACGTCCGACGTCAGTATTTCCAGCCAGCAGCTTTGTGCGGCGACGCAGGAAATTACGTCGCAGATTGAAGTGATCGGCGCGTCAACGGACACTGTTGTAAATGGCAGCAGCCATAACCTGGATTCGGTAGAAAACTTAAACGATTTTATCGAAAAGATAACCGGATATATGGATGGGCTGAAAGAAAAAGCGCTGGAACAAAGCCAGAATGCGGAAGAATGCAAAGAAAAGGCGTTCCAGGTACAAAAAAAGGCGCAGGATGCGATTGCGAACAGCCAGGATATTTATAAAACGCAACATGAAAAGATCAGCCGGAGCCTGGAAGCTGGAAAAGTCGTAGGCGAAATCCGCACGCTCACCAATGTCATCGCCAATATATCGGAAGAGACGAACCTGCTGGCGCTTAACGCTTCGATTGAAGCGGCGCGGGCTGGGGATATGGGCAAAGGGTTCGCCGTTGTCGCCGGAGAAGTCGGAAAGCTGGCTGAAGAGACAGCAAAGAGTATTGTTTCCATCCAAACAACCGTAGAAAAGGTGGAAGACGCGTTTGCGGAGCTGTCAGCTGACGGGCAGGCAC
>CASUON010000478.1 GCA_949457475.1 uncultured Lachnospiraceae bacterium | reverse complement strand
GAATACGTTCGCAGAATGCTTGGGACTTCTTGCATCCCGGAGCGGAACATCCAGACGGGCCTGCTGCCTGATTCCGGCGTCCGGGATACAAAAATATTCACGGTTTGTGGGATAACAACCTATTATTTCTCATTTTTAAGGGATATCCCCACCCTGTGAAAAGCAACCAAATGGATGTGAAACATTGAAATCCATAAAGACAGTCCTTGTCAACCTTACAGGCGCATATTATAATAAAAAGGACAAGAGGTCATTACTATGGAAAAAGCATTTGAAAAACCGCGATCAATCTCTGTACCCAGGATCCAGGTATAGCCCTTGGGGACGGTACGACGAATATAATATTAAATACCAAGGGGACCATGGATGATGTACCCCTGGAAATGAAACGTCTGCTTGAATATATAGACGGAAAAGAGCCGGGGGATGAATTTACTAGGGAATTAGAAAAGGCCGTGCAGTCCGTCAGGGAGAATGAGAAATGGAGGTTGGATTATATGACTTTACAGATGCATTATCAAGAGAAGTATGAACAGGGAATTGCGCGAGGAATGGAACAGGGAATGGAACAGGAAAAAATAGATTCCGCAACGAGAATGATAGAAGATGGGGATTTGCCGATGGAAAAGGTTGCCCTGTATTCCGGGCTGGCTATGGAGCAGGTGCTTGAGCTGGAAAAAGCGTTGCAGCCCGTATAAGGAGTGCCTCATTTGAGCTGTCAGTAAAAAGAATAACAATCATATAACAAGAATTAAAAAATTATCGATAGAATTGAAAATAGGGTCAAAAAAACATGGATCAAATACAAAATACGGAACAAATTTTCAAAGAGGCGCCTGCGGCGCCACAAACCGTTGTTATAGCGATTACAGCGGCAAGCTACAGCGGCAACAAGGGGGCTGCGGCAATGCTGCAAAGCTCTATCTCCCAGCTGCGGGAAACGTATGGCGATGCTTTGTGTATTAATTTAATGAGCGTATACCCCAAAGAAGATGCGCGGCAGTGCCTGCATGATTTTGTTCAAATAGTTCCGGCACAGCCGCAGCGCCTTGTCTTTTTTGCGTTTCCTTGCGCTGTACTTTACCATTTCTTCAGCCGGTGTTCTCCGGTACGTTCTTTGCTGTTGCAAAACAAAATACTAAAAGCGTATGCGGGCACGCAGCTTGTGGTGGACGAGGCGGGCATTGCTTTTTCCGACAACAGGGGTTGGGTCATGAATACGTATGCGTTCGTATGCGGCGCGGTCCCGCTGCTGATGGGCGTTCCGCTGGTCAAATATTCCCAGGCGCTCGGACCGTTTTGCAACAGGTATAACCGCTTTTTGGCGGGGCGAATCCTGCCAAAAGCGCAGCTGGTTATTGCACGAGGAGCGTCGACTTATGAGAACCTGAGGGCAGCGGGGCTGGACGGCAATGCCGTGGTATGCGCGGACGGCGCGTTTACAATGCCTGCGCGGAAAGTAGGAGCCGTAACTGCAGGCCAGATGTGGGAACAGTGTGGGTTTAAAAATGTAGTAGGTGTTTCCATAAGTTCGGTTGTGGCGCGCAAATGTAAAAAGGCGGGCATTGACTACGTAAAGATTATGGCTGCGTTTATCCGGTATCTAGTCGGCCGGGGGTATCAGGTGTACCTGTTCGCAAATGCGGCGCGCGTCGGCTATGCCGGGCATAGGAACAATGACCTGCCGCTAGGTGGCGCCGTATACCAGGCATATCAGCGGATCGCTCAGGAAAAACGGG
>CASUON010000477.1 GCA_949457475.1 uncultured Lachnospiraceae bacterium | reverse complement strand
CGAGATCAAGGAGAAGGCGCGTATGGCCAACGGCCAAAAGGCGCTAGCCCGTGCATGCAGAGCGGCCGAGATCAAGGAGAAGGCGCTTGCGTGCCGCCGCAGAGCGGCTGTGGCCGAGAAGGAGCGCAGGAAAAAAATACCCCGTCCAGCCTGACTGGAAAGATGCTGCGGGATTTGCTCAGCGGGCTGGCCGTGGGGACGTATCTGGTTTTCTTGCTCTATTTTGGAGGGCGCTGTATGTTGCAGCAGTATTTTTTTACCAGCTATGCGGGCGAATGGGAGCTGGCGAAAGAACTGGGAACTTATGTTGCGCGCAATCAGATAGATGCCGCAGACGCTAGCAGGCTGCTGCCATGGATTGAGGAAAGGGGTATTCAAGAGTTTCGGATTGCACGGGGAGGGTGGCTGCTATTTGACGCTTCTTATACCTACTTCGATACCTATTTCAAAAAGCCCGCAAAACCTGCGGCGGGTACTACGTCACATTCTGACATGGAACCGAGAGCTTTGGCGGAACCGAGGTATTCTGGTGAACTAGGAACCGCTGCGGAACCAAGATATTCTGGTGAACTAGGAACCGCTGCGGAACTAAGATATTCTGGTGAACTAGGAACCGCTGCGGAACCAAGGTATTCTGGCGAGCCGGGAGTTTTGTTTTATCCGGGGAGATTGCCGCCAGGCGCTAGAAAAATGCCAGAGAGTGAATGGCGGCCATATTACCCCGTGGCTTTTGCCGACGGGCCGGCAGACGTATATATTTCTACCGGATTTGACGTAGCGTATTACCGGCTGCTGCTTGCAGGCTCTGTAATCGCCGGGTTTGCGGCATGTTTATGGGTCCTTATTTCCGGTATGCAGGAGAATGTTTTGTATATTCGGCTGTTGCAGCGGGAGGTAGACGCCATTAAATGCGGAAACCTGCAAAACACGGTATCGGCATCCGGGAAGGATGAGCTTGGGCAGCTTGCCCGCGGGCTGGATCAAATGCGCAGGCAGCTTTATGAAAAGGAACAGACGGAAAAGGAGCTGCGGGACGCGCAGGAGAAGCTTGTCCTTGGGATGTCGCATGATTTGCGGACGCCGCTGACCGGGCTGTTAGCTTATATGGAAGTTTTAAAAAAGCAGGGGCGCCATGGCGTGCCGGATTGTGTGTATATAGATAAGGCATATGACAAAATATTGCAGATCAAGCACCTGTCAGACCAGATGTTCGAATATTTTTTCATTGCGTCCCAACGGGGGGCGCAGTTGGAGCCACCAGAGGAATTATATAGCGCGTTTGGGGATTATCTGTCAGAAATGTGCGCAATGTTAGCTTGTAGCGGCTTTTGTACAGACGCCGGAATGTTGGAGTGGAGGCCAGGCCTGGTACAGGTGAATCCAGATTATCTTGGGAGGATAGTAAACAATATCTATTCGAACCTGGAAAAATATGCCGACCGCAAATATGCCATAGTGCTTCGTATGGTCTACGAACCGGGCAGGGCAGGCATTGCGGTTCAAAACCGTATGGCGATGCCAGGCCGGTATGTGGAGGGGACTGGGATCGGCGTGCAGAACATTTCCCGGATGATGGAACAGATGGGCGGCAGCGTGCACGTGGGCATGACGGAGGAAGATTACCAGATTGTGCTGTATTTTCCGCTTCTTTAGGGTGTGTTTGAAAAATCAATTCTGCCATTTGCCGGAAATTGCTTTTCATGGGGTAGGGATATCCCTTAAAAATGAGAACTAAAAGGTTGTTATCCGGC
>CASUON010000476.1 GCA_949457475.1 uncultured Lachnospiraceae bacterium | reverse complement strand
CCCTATGCCAAACGGTAGCCAGCGTATTTTTTGCTTGTCAGAATACATTGACAATTCTGAAAAAAATGCTATAATGGGTAATGGACAGCCGGGGCGCTAGCGGTGCCCTGTACCAGCAATCCGCTATAGCTGGGGTGATATCCTGCCCCGGGTCTTAGATTGTGAAGCAGCCCCTGGTAAGTGACGTTGACGTTTGGGTCTTGCGCAACAGGAACCTGTGAACCGTGTCAGGTCAGGAATGGAGCAGCACTAAGCAGGGATCCCCTGTGTGCCGCAAGGGTGCCTGGGCCGAGTTAACTGCCAGGGTAACGTTTATGGTCGGGATTCAAAGCAGGATGTCCATATTGATAATTACAGGATGCATCTAAAACTTATAAATGCTACGAAAAAAACGCAAATGACAGATAGTTATCTGCGTTTTTATTTTTCAAAAAACACTGCTGCACAAGAAGGCCCGCCTTTTACCGTATAGGCCTTGTGCCAATACGCAAATTTCTAGCTGCTACAGAACTAAAATTTGCGGAGTATTAACAAATTTCGGCTGACTTATATTTATGGCGGTGCCACAACGCAGGGGCATGGGGATTAGGAATACAATAGGACAGCACAAGGGACTTAAATTCTATGGAAATAATAGAAACAATGGAAACAAAGGAAATATTAGAAAAAGTCCGTAGCGGGGAACTGTCTGTCGAAGACGCCGAACGGTACTTTAAAAAGCAGCCCTTTGAAGAAATGGGCTGCGCCAAACTCGATACGCACCGAAAAATACGTTCCGGATTTGCGGAAGTCATTTTCTGCAGCGGGAAGGCGGACGAACATCTGCTGCAGATTTTTGGCAGGCTCTACAGCCAGGATGGGGAAGTATTTGGTACAAGGGCTTCACAAGCACAGTACGAAATGCTCAAAAAACATTACCCCCAGACAGTTTACGACCCGGTATCACGGATTATTAAAATCGAAAAAGACGCAAAGGTACGCAAAGGCTGCGTCGCCGTATGCACGGCAGGCACCGCAGATATCCCGGTAGCAGAAGAAGCCGCCCAGACCGCCGAATATTTCGGCACATACGTAGAGCGCATTTATGATATCGGCGTCAGCGGACTACACCGACTACTTGCAAAACTAGATACCATCCAGCGCGCAAACTGCGTAGTCGCCGTAGCCGGCATGGAAGGCGCGCTTGCAAGCGTGCTTGGCGGCCTCGTAGACAAGCCTGTCATCGCGGTGCCTACGTCTATTGGCTATGGCGCGAGTATGCACGGTTTATCAGCGCTGCTGACGATGATTAATTCATGCGCCAACGGGATCGCCGTCGTCAATATTGACAACGGCTACGGCGCCGGATACATGGCGACCCAGATTAACCGCATGGCTGCCGTAGCGACGAAACTTGCATAACCGTCCGTTTCAGGCACAAAAAAGCTTCACAATCACAAAATCCGCTTATGGGTCTTTGATTGTGAAGCCTTTGATTGCACTACTTGTTATAACGGAGGGCATGGGATTCGAACCCACGGTGCTTTGCAGCACACGGCTTTTCGAGAGCCGCACCATCGACCACTCGGACAACCCTCCTTACGCTCTGAAAGCATTATACCATAACTGGCCAAAATTTCAAGTAAAATAATTATTTTGAAAATTTTTCAAACATGCTCGTTACTTTTTTCGGGGTGGGGATATGCGCAATATGTTATCCGGCAGTTAAATTCTGGAACAATTTTTAAGTTTTGTGCTACCCGGACGCTGGAACCAGGCCGCAAGCCCTCTCGGAT
>CASUON010000475.1 GCA_949457475.1 uncultured Lachnospiraceae bacterium | reverse complement strand
GTGTTGGGGCATTGAAATTTTATGATAGCCAGCTGGGGCCAGGCCGCAAGCCCTCCCGGCCTGGTTCCAGCGTCCGGGTAGCACAAAGTTTCCGGATAACAACCTATTATTTTTCTTTTTATAGGATATTCTGCATATCCCCACCCCGTAAAAAGTAATGCAAGATTTGCAAGATTCAAAAAAAATGCGCGTAATATTATTGCAGTTTGCCTCAAATGATGTTAAAATGGATAGTACGAAATTATAGTCGCATGATTGAGGATAAAATAGAATGGGAGAAAGGTGGTAAGGTTATGCAGGCACAACAGCTTGATAAAACCGCAATATCAATTAGCCAGGATTCCATGACTGCATATCTGCGTTTACCAGAGCCTTTACAGGGACAAAATTATCAATTAGAGGATGTCAAGGCAGTATTGGAAAGTGCCGGGGTGAAGGTCGGCATTGATGAAGAAGCGATTAAGAAAATGCTAGATTACGGTATTTATAACCGTACAATGGCTGTCGCAACAGGCAAGGCGCCGCAGAATGGAATTGATGGTTATTATGAATATAAGTTTCAAAGGCAATTAGATGGCAAACCAAGAATTAACGAAGATGGCACTGTCAGCTATGCGGTACAGTTGTTTGAACTGGTACAGCAAGACCAGGTAATTGCGATATATCATCCAGCAGTCCGAGGAGAAAACGGCTATACAGTAAAGGACGCGCCGGTACGCGCAAAACTTGGGAGGGAACTGCCGCCGTTGCGGGGGCGGGGTTTTACCTGCCAAGAGGACGGGGTTACCTACGTAGCTTCGATTACCGGAAAAATTGACGTCATTAATGATAAAGTAACAATCCTGCCGGTTTATGAAGTAAAAAGCGACGTGGATGTCAATACTGGAAATATTGATTTCCGCGGCGACGTAATTATCCACGGCAGCGTCTTTGATATTGAAATCCGCGCGACCGGAACAGTTTCGATTGACGGGACGGTGCAAGGCGCGAGCATCTATTCGAACAAAGGGATTATTGTCAGGGGCGGCGTGCTTGGCAACGGAAAGAGTGTCATTGATTCTAAAGGAAATGTATCCGCCAAATTTTTTGAATTTGCCACGATACGCTGTAAAGGGGATGTGACGGCAGATAACCTGCTCAACAGCAATGTATATTGCGAAGGCAAGGCGATGGTGCTAAGCAAAAAAGGATGCATCGTCGGGGGCAGCGTCCATGCAGTCAGCGGCATAGAAGCGAACAGTATTGGCAATAACGCGGAGATCCGCACGCACGTACTAGTTGGAAACGGCGGTGAAGTCCGTAGGAATATGGAAGAGCTGCATCATAATATTGCGGTGGCAGTCGCCAATCTGCAAAAAGCAGACCAGGTACTGCAAAAATTCGCGGAATTTGAGCAAAAGACCGGACAGTCATGCAAAGACGACCCAAGGAGGGTGCAGCTTGTCCGGCTACGTGTGCGTGATATGGCGCGCAAGGCGGCTGATGAAGAGTCGTTACGAAAACTGGAAAATATGCTTGTAAATGCGCAGGGCGCAAATATTAAAGTAAGAAAAAGGGTTTACCCAGGCGTAAACGTATCTATCGATACATATGATACAGCCTGTAAAGACATATTTGAAGATATTATCTTTCTCAAAGAACAGGGAAATATTGTTATGCGCAGGTTATCCACCGGCTAACCCATTTGGAAAGTACTAGAGCGTGTTTGAAAAATGCTTTCCGGCAGATGTGCTTCACATTTTGTACCCTAAGGGGCATGCTATGGAGAATCTATCC
>CASUON010000474.1 GCA_949457475.1 uncultured Lachnospiraceae bacterium | reverse complement strand
TATCTGCTGAATACGTTAAGCGAGAAAATGCAGCTGTATGGGCATAAAAAAATCGATAACGCGAAAGAAATCAAGGAAGAGGCTATCAGGGACATGCTTCAGACGCTGTATTTGAATCAGGAAAGAACATTGCTAAAATGCAGGTGCAGCTTTCTTCCACAAATCGACGACAGGGGGCAGGAATATGCATCGACGGTCAAAGTCCTTTTTGCGGACGGGGCAACAGAAGCGTATAACCATTTCGTATGCCCAGACTGCGGGGAAGAGTTTTTTGCGGACGCCGGGAAATACCAGGAGTATATTATTGTGATGCTGGGCAGCTCCCGGGTCGGGAAAACAGCCTACCTGGCGGCGCTGATAGACGCATTGAAGCCGGAATACGGGCCGCAGCGCTACCCGGTTACAATTAAAGATACGATAGACCGCAAATACGCGTATTTTATCAAAAGAATTTTAAAAATATACAGAAGCGGGAGAAAGATTTTAAAAACGGACGAGAAGAAAGAAGTTGTGGCATTATTTTCGCTGGATGTAAAAGTCGCAGACAAAAAAACAGTGATCCTTACGTTTGTGGACATGCCTGGGGAAGTATTTATCCCAAAAAAAGAGGAAGAAGAGACAGGGGAGATTAGCGGCCGGTTTATCATAAACCACAGGAAGATCTGTTACCGCGCAGACGCCTTTTGGTTCTGCATAGACCCGGTGCAGATTGACCGGAGGCTTATGAAGTTAAATGAAGAAGCGGAGGATTCGGAAAAAGTAGATCTGGATATTGATAAATTGTTTGCAAATATTAATTCCGCCTTAAAGCTAATGGGAAACAAGGCGGGGGTACCGACTGCCCTGATTGTAACAAAAAGCGACCTGGTGCCGCCGGATGCGGATATCTATTCCAGGCAGCCGCTGCAGCCGGACGACCTGCTGGAGGATATGAAATATCTGAAATTAGACCGCTTGGAACAGCAGTCGGATAAAGTAAGGAATTATTTGAAATCGGATAATGTCAAAGACATTATGCCAAATTTAAGTACGATGTTCGACCATATCAACTATTTTGCGGTAGCGGCTTATGGGACGGCAGTTGGCATGGATATGGAATGCCAGAGGGCGCCGAGCAATATTATGCTGCCATTTTTGTGGACATTGTCTGTTTTCGGACACCTAAAGCCTGTAAAATACGAGTCGCATATGGTAAAAAAAGGCTGGCTGGGAAGGCAGGTTTCCCTGGAAGGCAAATATGAAATCGTGGGTCAGAAAGAGTTGTTTTATTCGAAGTAAGGGAAGGTGCACAGATGGGAATGCAGCTATTATACGGCAATGACGGCGGAAACTATAAAACAATCGCAAAATCGCAGCAGATGTCCAGGGCGCAGGAAGAAGTACTGAAACAACGGTATGCGGGCTATGACGTGGCCGCAGGGGAAGGGAACGGCCTCAGTGCTTCTGAAAAGCCGGTGGCGCTTTCTTATGTGACGTCAAATCTGAAAAACGAGCTGCCTCAGGAGATGGTGATACTGTCCAGGCAAGCGGCCATGTCAAAGGATCCGTCCTCTTATTATGCGCATTTCCATCTGCTGGATATGTCGGAAGAAATTTACCGGGACGGTTTTTTTGACCTGCTGCAGTTTTCCTATATTGAAGATACGGATATCAGCACCTATCGGGAATCTGAAAATGACGGCCTGGACGTTGGACCGACGCAGGGGTCAACCCCATCAGGCTATCAGGAAACGGAACAGGAAATGCTGGGTGTTCGGCAAACGCAGGGGTCGACCCCATCAGGC
>CASUON010000473.1 GCA_949457475.1 uncultured Lachnospiraceae bacterium | reverse complement strand
AGTGGTGCAAAGCAGGCAGTTCCTTACTCTGATTTCTGTCCGGATGGAGTACTAGGTTTTTTGACTGGAATGAATGAATCGGCTTTCTTTTGGAGATAGTAATTAGGGGTTATGAATTTATATCATCTAAAAGGAGGCTATTTATGACAACCAGGTTAGAGATTATGGATATATGTGCCAGGGAAATCCTGGATTCGAGGGGAAACCCTACGGTTGAAGCCGAGGTTTTGATAGAAAATACTAGGACCGGGGAGACTTCCTTTGGAAGGGCGGATGTGCCTTCCGGCGCGAGCACGGGCCAGTTTGAAGCGGTGGAGCTACGGGACGGCGGCGCTAGATACCATGGAAAAGGCGTGCAGAAGGCGGTTGCGAATGTCAATGGAAAAATTGCAGGCGCGTTGGTCGGCAAAGACGCCCTGCATCAAAACCAGATCGATGAATGTATGATCGAGCTGGATGGAACAAATAATAAGTCGTCGCTGGGTGCGAATGCCGTGCTGGGCGTCTCTATGGCCTGTGCCAGGGCGTGTGCGGATGCGGTCGGCCTACCGCTGTACCGCTATTTGGGCGGATGCGGCAAAGGGACGATACCGATGCCTATGATGAACATTTTAAATGGCGGCGCCCATTCGAAAAACTGCATTGACTTCCAGGAATTTATGATTATGCCGGTTGGTGCAAAAAGCATCCGCCAGGGCCTGCAGTGGTGCGCGCAAGTCTATCAGGAGTTGAAAAATCTGCTAGACAGAGACGGGCATAGTACGGGCGTCGGGGATGAAGGCGGTTTCGCGCCGGATTTAAAGGACACGTTTGAAGTGTTCGACTATCTTGTAAAAGCAGTTAAGCAGGCAGGCTATGAACCGGGCCGGGATATCGCGTTTACAATGGACGCCGCAGCGAGCGAATTGTTCCAAGAAGACGGGGCAATGTATTACTTTCCTGGGGAGACGCGCTCTTTAATCCGTAAAAACGCGCAGGCGCTGGAACAGAAAAATACGCAGGAGACAGAATGCAATTGCGAGGGTACGACGGTAGTGACTGAAGCGGTAAAAGACGGCTGCTTGTGCGAGACGGACTGCAACTGCCTTACGCCGGACACAGATGGGCAGGCGATCATGCGATCAACCGATGAGATGATTTCCATTTATGAGAAGCTGGTGGAAAAATACCCGCTCATTTCCATCGAGGACCCGCTGGATGAAGAGGACTGGGACGGCTGGAAAAAGATTACGGAGAAGCTGGGCCAAAAGATAATGTTGGTTGGGGACGATTTATTTGTCACCAATGTTGCGCGCCTAACGCGGGGGATTGCAAATGGCTGCGCCAACGCGATTTTAATCAAGCCAAACCAGATCGGGAGCCTGACCGAGACAATGCTCGCAATCCGTACGGCCAAAGAGCATGGCTACCGGACGATTATGTCGCACCGTTCCGGGGAGACGGAAGATACGTTTATCGCAGACTTGGCAGTAGGTATGCATACCGGGTATATTAAGACCGGGGCGCCATGCCGTAGCGAGCGGGTGGCGAAGTATAACCGGCTGCTTCGGATCGAAGAAGAGCTGGAAAAAGTAAAGTAAATAGAATTTTAAACGTTTGTTAAAAAGGGGATATAGACACGCGTGCTATTTTTTTGAAATGTATAGCGCATAAAAGGCAGGAAACTGGAAGAAGGTTTCCTGTTTTTTATTGGGAAAAAAGTACAACGATGATAAAATGTATTAAATAATGAAAAATAATAGATATTGCTGTGGAGTATCAAATTTTGTATCCCGGACGCCGGAACCAGGCAGCAGGCCCGTCCGGATGTTCCGCTCC
>CASUON010000472.1 GCA_949457475.1 uncultured Lachnospiraceae bacterium | reverse complement strand
CACAAACCATTCACACATCGTCAAACAGCAAGTCAATGCTACTTCGAAATTCTTCTAACAGCATCCGCGCAATCTCACGCATTTGCGGATGGGCCCGCTCCGACGTGCGCAATTTGAAAAAATGCCTCCATTCCCGTATATTCATCGTCATAACCAGTTCTGTCTTCAGGCTGTTCGGTAGGATTGTCCGCGCCTCTTCCGGCTTTGCCCCCAGCGAGATCAGCCTGTGGTAGGCGTCCTCCGCCGCCTGCATCTGCTGCTCCCATACCTGGTATGGCTGCGAGCCTTCTTCCCAAAAGCACGGCTTAATAAACGTCAGTTCTTTTCCAAATTTATCCTTCGCGTAATTGCAGTAGCGCGTGCTCTCCTGGCTGTAGCTTGCAATGCGGTGGCGGACGATCTCATGCGATACTCCCCTGTCGCAGATAATCCGCACGCTGATCTTTTCATGCTCAAGTACGGATTCATGACCTCTGTTTATAATATTCTGGATAAACATGCTCGAAGACCCTTCCGATATCCGGTCTTCGCTCTTATAGCAGACCCTTCCAGCCTGTTCTATATGCTTTAAAATTTTATTTCCATCCAGTTCATCTAATACCTCAATCTGGGGTTCTATTGTTCTCATACACGTTCTCCTGTTTTTTGTTTACCTCCAGTTCCATCACCGGAGCTTTGGGATAATCCTAACATATTTCATACAAAACAGCAACCGCCTGGATTCGAATGATCACGGTAAACGCATGATTTTATGGGTTCCGCCAAAAAATATGCTATTACTGCTTCAAATGGGGCCGCTGGCGGATAGAGGATCCCCTGCGCTGGTGCCTAGATATCGCATTTAATGAAGAAAAAGTCTGAAAGATATTTGGTTAGATACCACAAGCAATTTTGACATCCTTTGTGTATGTAAATTTCCTGATTGCATTGCTTGCCTACATAGATAGGAATAACAAGCGAAAATAAATAAGCCTACCTTGTACTTGGCAGTCAGGTAGGCTTATATAGCACACTGGGAGGTCAACCACTTTGTGGGCGGTTGCTCCTTTAACTATCTAATATAGCATATCTTGAATTTGATTGCAGGGCCTTTTTAACAACGCAACGCCGTCGCGTTGTTCTGGCTGACGGGAAGGTCTGTCAGGAATAGGAACCCAGCTTTTATATTTTTTGTTTCCCCTTTCCTGTCCCCCTTTTTTATCTGCACATCCCGTTCTTCCCTGTATTCTATAATATTTATTTTATGCCCGTTATAATCAATATCTGTTACAAAGTCATGCGGGCAGGAACCGTCGTCGAGTTCCTGTTTCCTACAGTTTTTCTCTGTTTTTTTCAGTCTCCTGTATTCATCCGCAATCCTTCCAGAAAGTTGTTGTCAGACAAAAAGGAGTATTGCGCTTTTTCAATACCCCTTTTGCAGTGTCCGGCCGTATGTAATACGATTTAATGCGAATCAATAAATATCCCTTTTTTGTATCCGTAAATTATAAATGCCACCCTGGCAGCCCCAATGGAAAGCGCAATTTTGGCAATCTCCCACAAAAAATACATAACAGACGCTATAAATGGCGACATGGCAACGGCCCTCCTTTTCTTTTGTATGATTCCACTACTGCGATTATAGCACCTGACCGGCAATCCATCAACTAGTAATAGAAACAACTGGAAACTTTTTTGCCACCCGAGTTAGTTTCCACGGGGTAGGGATATGCAAAATATATTATAAAAAGAAAAATAATAGGTTGTTATCCGGCAGTTACATTCTGGAACAGTTTTTCAGTTTTGTGCTACCCGGACGCTGGGGCCAGGCCGCAAGCCC
>CASUON010000471.1 GCA_949457475.1 uncultured Lachnospiraceae bacterium | reverse complement strand
GAGGATCAGGTTGAAAAAATCCGTTCCATGGATAAGGTAAAATATGCCGGCATCGCCGTAAAGTGCGCGGTTTTGGAACAGTATCAAGGGAAACTACTGGATAAGACAAGGCTCTACTGGCTGGACAAAACCTGTTGGGAAAAGCAGACTGTTCCAGCATTAGAAAGTATGGTGGGAAACTACCCGGAAAATGAAAATGAGATTATGTTTGGGAGAAATACGCTGAAAGCGATGGGCATTCTAAACCCGGAAATAGGTATGCGGATTCCTGTTACCTATGTTACGTTGGAAGAAAGTTCGGACGAGCAACGTCTGGAGAAAGAATTTACTCTCAGTGGATGGTATACGGATTACGCCAGGGCAGCGAGGGGTTATGTATCAAAAGCTTTTTTTGAGGAAACCGGCGTTAAACAGACGGATTTTACAAAGGGCTCTTTGAAAATCTCACTGAAAAATCCGCTGTATTCGGAAAAGGATATTACGAAAATGCAAAAGGAGGTTGCTCTGGACAGAAACCAGTATATTGCTGCTGATTATGATACGATTCCACGTTTTTTCATGATGATTGCCGGACTAGCTGTTCTGCTGGTTATGATTTTTATCAGCGGATATCTGTTTATCTATAATACCATGTATATTTCGATTTCAAAAGATATCCGGTATTACGGCCAGCTTAAGACGGTCGGGATGACGTCTGTCCAGTTAACAAGAATGATTTATCAGCAGGCCGTTTGGAATGCCATGGCAGGGATACCCCTTGGACTGCTTACGGCGGCGGTTGTTGCGAAAATGGTCATTCCACGGTTATTGCATATTGTAAATCCCATGATTGCCGCAGGCGATGTTGTATCAGTAAAAATATGGGTGTTTCTGCTTGGAGGATGCTTTGCGTTTTTAACGAATTTGATAAGCTGCAAAAAGCCGGCAAAGATGGCGGGGGACTGCTCTCCGGTTGAAGCCATACGATATACCGCTGGTTTGGGCAAGAGAAAAAATCGCAGACGGGAAAGCGGCGGGATTTATGCAATGGCAGTACAGAATATGTTCCGGAATAAAAAACAGGCGATTATTATTTTTACATCTTTTGTGATTGCTATATCCATATTTATGGTTGTCAATATCATTATCCGTGAAAATGACGCGGGGCGTATCCTGAATGAAGTTTATTCTTATGATATCCGGTTTAAAAATGAGACAACGCTTGACGATGACAGGCAGCAGCTTATCTCGGAGGATAAGATATCCCAGATAGAGGCGGTAGAAGGTGTAAAAACGGTAAGCAAAGTAACTTCTGAAGAAGTAATCATCCCCTATCAGGAAGATGTTTACGGAGCCTATTTCAAAGAGCTATACCAGTCTAGATACAGCCCGGGGAATTACGAAGAAGATATGGAATTATACCGGCAGGAACCCGGGCATGGTTATTTTGCCCCTCGGTTTGTCAGCGTAGACGAAAAAGGTTTTGAAATCTTGAATGAAGGGCTTGGAAATATCCTGGACCAGGATGATTTTGAACAGGGGAAAACCGCCGTGGCTATCAAATATTTTACAGAAGGGGACAATGGGATGACTGGAAAAACGGTACGGTTTTATTTTCCAGATGAGGCAGAAGAGGAAAAGGAGCATACGATCCAAATAGCTGCCGTAGGGGACAGCTATATAAATCCAGCTCATTTTAGCGGCGGCAGCGTACCGGATCTGATTGTCAGTGAAAATTATGCGAAGAAGATTAGGGGCGAGTTGTTTACCGAATTGATTCGTGTGGAATACGAAGAAGCATATGCAAAAGAAACCGAAGAAAAAGTCAGGGATGTTTTTAAAGATG
>CASUON010000470.1 GCA_949457475.1 uncultured Lachnospiraceae bacterium | reverse complement strand
TCCGTCCGGTATGGAATACTTTCGCAGAATGCCTGGGACTTCTTGCATCCCGGAGCGGAACATCCGGACGGGTCTGCTGCCTGGTTCCGGCGTCCGGGATACAAAAATATGCACGGTTTATTGAATAACAATCTATTAATTCTCATTTTTAAAGGATAACCCCACCCCGTGGAAAGTAATTATAATTTTTCTATTTCATGTTGGTTCAAACCAGTAGCACTAGCAATCTGGTCCAATGCCATGCCCAATTCTTTCAGATTCCGGGCTATTTCAATATTTCTGTCTATAATTGCTTCACGCCTTGCATTGCGCAAAGCTTGAGCCTCATCATGTCTGGCTTTGGCACGAAGGCGTTTTTTCTCACGAAACTCTGACGAAGTTGTAATTGTATAATAAGCATTTAATGCCTGACTCATTACGGGCACCCCCATTCTCTTAATCTTTTCTAGCTTTTCTTCCGTATCCGCTTTAAACAATGACAGCCATAACAACAGCATGTTTTTTGGACTGACGTCATCTGGTAATTTGGGAAGTTCAAAGAAATGGAATTCCATTTTATCTGACAGCAACATATGGCGCGTGATTTCTAATGGCTGAAAGAATGAATGGTATTGTTCACAATCAAACTGTATAAAATCAATAATGCTAATAACAATTGTCTTGGGCAGCTCACAATAGCTCTGTCCTTGCAAAAGAGCGGATGAAAATTCCCTTGCCCAATAGTACATAACTCTTTCCGCATAAGTACCTTCCTTGCTGACTTGTACCTCCAGGTCAACCTGCTGGCCATCCACATCCATGAGGTAAATGGTTTATGTGAAAAGGTGTTTTCCGATATTGATTTTGCAAGGGCAAGAAACAGTATCGGCAGGGTGAAGGTAGAAGTAGTTGCGGATATGCAAAAGCAGATGGTTTCTATGATTAATATGGTAATCAATGACGGGTATTATGATAATTCTTATTAGTTAACATTTTGTAGCAAAATGTTAACAAAAAGTATTCTATACCATATCTTTCCGTTTTGCAACCTTTATCTAAAGATTAGAAATTTTTAGTTAGTTTAAATGAAAAATCTTTTGTTTTTCTTTCTGATTTATGCAATATGTATCAATCAAATCTGTTTTTAACCGGTTGATGATTGTTTTATCAAAAAAGGCGTCCGCTAACGGCGGATAGCCTTCTTTTTTTATGTATCCGCTGCCGTGGGCGCAATTTTGGGACAGTTCCTTAGCTGTGGGCAAGGATTCTGGAAGTTTTTATGCCCTCTTGCAGCATAACATTTTGCTACAAAATGTTATGCATCGCAAGCTGTAGTTTTCAAGCAGGGAAGGTTTCACTTAACGGGCGGTTCGCTTATGACGCAAGGAGGCGGTATATGATGCGGGAACTGGATTATAGCAGGATTGGATTAAGAATCCGCCAGGCCAGGAAAGCTAGGGGCTGGTCGCAGGGGGCGCTGGCGGAAAAATGTGGGATTAGCATGTCATATATGGGGCATATCGAGCGTGGGACGCGGATTATGAGTATGGATACATTTGCAAGCGTCTGCGAAGCGCTCGGGGCGAAAGCGGACGAGCTGCTATGGGGGATTCCTGAGCCGACCGAAACCAGCCTGTCCGGGATGTGGGGCGAAGCGGGGGCGGAACAGGCCAACAGCGACAGATATATGATGTATACAAAGATTATGAAGTCGGTGGCGGAAATTATTGGCGGGGTGTGATAGGCATATAGATTGTTAGATCATTGTAAAGCATGTTGGGGGCATTTCAACCCAGCAGGCAGTATGTTTGTTGGGGGGATCATTGCGTCAGCAGGCAGTATATTTGTTG
>CASUON010000469.1 GCA_949457475.1 uncultured Lachnospiraceae bacterium | reverse complement strand
TTTATAAATACCTTCCTTACGGTGGTGCAGGCAACATTTGCTATGGAAATGTTGTGTCTGAGGTGATCCGGGATAAGTAAATAAACTTCTATCAGATAATTATTTTGTATTTTTATTGACTATAAGAATTCTATACTATTTTTTTCCTTTTTGCAACTCAAATATAAAAATTGGTAAATTTAACGAAAAAGTGTAAATTTTTAGCAATAAAACTGTATGTTATATACATTGAAAACAAGGAAAAAGCCGATCTGGACACAACATTTCCATAGCAAATGTTGCCTGCACCACCGTAAGGAAGGTATTTATAAAAAAGTACAGCGTTCCGGGATTATCTAGCAGTCCTTATAGGAGGGCGCATAAGTATGAAGGAACTGGACTATGGCATGATTGGGCGAAGAATCCGCCATGCGAGGAAATTAAAAGGCTGGTCGCAAGAAACGCTTGCCGCAAAGTGCGGCATCTGCCTTTCGTTTATGGGGCATATTGAACGCGGAACGAGGAATATGAGCCTGGATACGTTCGCGAATATATGCGATGCGCTGGACACGGGTGCGGATGAGCTGCTTTGGGGAATCCCGGAGCCAAGGGATTTTACGGTGCCTGCAAATTGGGAAGGGGCCGGGGTACAGAAAGCTGACAGTTATGTGATGTACGCGAAGATTATGAAGTCAGTGGCGGATATTATGGGCGGCGCATAGGCCGTTTACCGTTATAAACGGCAGGGAATCGATGTATCCAGCGTATGAAAGAAGTGGCAGGAAATTGAAGCAAAAAAGATGACAAGAATGATTCTGGAAAGCCTTTGCAGCATTGGCACTTAGGCTAGACGGAACAGGGCATAGCGGGGCAGAGGCCTTATTGCAGACATGGGAGCCATTGTTTTAGGCATGGGATTATGTGTAATGGCTTACTATGGAATCGATAAGGCGGCTGCGAAAACTGCGGCGAAAAGGCTGGGAAATGGGCGTTTTCGGTGTGGATGGCGCAGCTATGCCTGCACATTAGCTGTTTTTATTTATAGATTTCATGTAATTTATTTTATAGTTATTCTTAGATGATAAATAAGATATTAAGATAAGGAGTTATCATGCGTGAATTCAGGCAGGATATACGGTTTCAAGACATAGAGCCGTTTACGGAAAGTATCCCCCTTTCCTCCCCGACAATGCATGGGGATGAAATGGAGTATATTAAATCTGCATATGAAAGCGGATGGGTCACCACCGCCGGGGAACATATCAGCAGTTTGGAAGGGCTTGCCGCAGCATACACCGGGGTTCCTTATGCAGTAGCCGTAAATAGCGGGACGTCTGCGCTGCATTTGGCAGTAAAGCTGGCGGCGGAGAGTCTCTATTGTTCTTCTTCCGGAGTCAGCACACCGTCCGGGATGGGCGCGGGGGGCGCCCTGTTTGGAAGGCGTGTGTTCTGCTCCGACCTGACATTTGCCGCTACCGTAAATCCTGTAGTATACGAAGGCGGTGAGCCGGTATTTATAGATTCAGAGTATAGCACATGGAATATGGATCCAAAGGCATTGGAACAGGCGTTTGAAAAGTATCCGGATGTGCGTATTGTTGTATTAGCCCATTTGTATGGCACTCCGGCAAAGATGGAGCAGATCAAGGATATATGCATACAGCATGGAGCATTGTTGATCGAAGACGCGGCAGAGGGCCTTGGGGCGACGTACAGGGGCAGGCCAGCCGGTAGCTTTGGAGATTATGGCGTTGTGAGCTTTAACGGAAATAAGATTATTACAGGCAGCTGCGGCGGTATGCTTTTGACGCATGATTCATACAGCGCGCGAAAGGCCCGCAAATGGAGTATGCAAAGCCGGGA
>CASUON010000468.1 GCA_949457475.1 uncultured Lachnospiraceae bacterium | reverse complement strand
TTCATTGCTTCATCCGGATTGCCTACCTCAATCTTTTTTCCGTCCAGCCAGATCTCCCCGGCGTCCATTTTATAAATGCCAAAGAGGCATTTCATCAAAGTGGACTTGCCGGCGCCATTTTCACCCATCAGTGCATGAACCGTTCCCGGACGAAGCGACAACTGCACATTGTCCAGCGCTTTTACGCCTGGGAACGATTTGCTGATCCCTTTTAGCTCCAGTTTATACTCAGCCATAATACTCCTCCTTTATTCGGATGTCCAATCCCGCCCGGATAACGTCCAGCCAGCTTCGAACCCCTATCTGCGTCGGATAACGTCCAGCCAAAAAAGAAGTGCGGGTGCCTTCACACACCCGCACCGCTTGCCCATTCGACTGATCTGACGGCTGGATATTATTTTCCGCTCACCATATCCAGAACTTCCTGTGCATTTTCGCTTGTAACTTTCACATAATCGCAGCCAATATAATGGTCATTGGTCTCGCCTTTGATATATTTGATCGCTGCGTCTGCCGCGCTATGGGACTGTGAGAAATGGTCATTAAATACCGTACCTGTCATCTTGCCGGAGATTACGTTTTCCAACGCTTCGGATAAAGCGTCTACGCCAACTAGGAAAATGTCTTCGCCAACTTTGCGTCCTGCTGCGTCGATTGCCTGCAGCGCGCCTAATGCCATAGCGTCATTATTGCAAAATACAACTTCTACGTTTTCGCCATGCTGCCCTAACGCATTTGCTACGATCTGCTGCGCCTGATCCTGCTGCCAATTGCCTACCTGGTCAGAAAGGCAATCTACTTTCCACTCTGCGTCTTCCAGCGCTTTTACAGAGAATTCTGTACGGTACTGCGCGTCGATATTTTCTGGATCGCCCTGTACCATAATATACTGTACTTTGCCGTCTTTATTCAAATCTATTTTATCCATGCCAAGGTCAACGATCATTTCACCTTGGAACGTACCGGACTGGCGGGCGTCGCACCCTACATAAGTAACATTCCAATTATTTTCTTCCCAGCGTTTCTCTTCGTTTTCATCCGGCTCACGGTTGATGTATACGAGCGGGATGTTCGCGTCTACGACTTTATCCGTAATCGTCTCTGCGGAAGAAGAGTTTACCGGGTTAATAATCAACACGTCCACGCCTTCTGTAATAAAGTTGTCAATCTGCCCGGACTGGGTGCCTTGGTCGTTCGCGCCGTCTACAATTTTAATATTTTCTTTTGAAAATCCCTGTTCAACCAGGTAATTTTCAAGCTCACCACGGAATAAGGTCATAAAGTTGTCGGAAAACTGGTAAATACATACGCCGACTTTTTTATCTGACAGGTCTGTATCCGTACTACCAGTATCATCAGTTTTCGTGTCATTGGTTTTCGTATCATCAGACTTCGTATCGTCTGGCGTGCTCTGCTTATCGCCGCCGCTTTCTTGGTCTGTCGTCGTCTCTTTGTCTTTCGACGTGTCATCCCCGCTGCCGCATCCGGCAGCCATCGTCGCTACCATAGTCATCGCGATTAATAAGCTTACAATTTTCTTTTTCATATTTACCCTCCCTATCGTAGGTTATAAAAACCTGTTGCTGTTATCCTGTTTGCTACATATAAAATTATAACAATCTTTTCCGAAAAAAACATACAATATTCTTCTGTCTTTCTTGAAAATACTTCTCTTTTTTATGCACATCGCATAATTTTTATATAAAAAAATAATGCCAATTGTTAATTTTACCTTTATGCGGCTAACCGGGCACACCATGCCTAAGGAAATGATCCGGTTTCCAAATATACCCATTTCCTCCATCTGGGTTACTTTTCATGGGGTGGGGATATCCCTTAAAAATGAGAA
>CASUON010000467.1 GCA_949457475.1 uncultured Lachnospiraceae bacterium | reverse complement strand
TTTTCGATACCGGCCGGACCGGAAACGGATGCGCCGTCCGTGGCGCAGCCGTTTCCTTTTTCGGGTGTCCATGCCCGAAAATCCTGGAACTGCATAAAAAAGCTAAGAACTTCTAACTTTTCTTCAGAGTTACAATTGCAGGGAGCCCCTTCCGCCATCCGGCTGTTTATCGCCAAATGTTGACATGGTTTCCACTTTACAAGGTGCTAGTTGGTACAGCGAAAGGAAGGCTACATGGAAGATTTATTACAGGTAGGCGCGGTGACTACGACGCATGGGCTGCGCGGCGAGGTAAAGGTATTTCCTACGACCGACGACCCAAAACGGTATAAAGTATTGAAAGAAACGATTGCGGATACCGGAAAGAAACGGTTCACCCTGGAAGTAGAAAACGCGAGGTTTTTCAAACAGATGGTCATTGTGAAATTCAAAGGGATTGACCGGATTGAAGAGGCGGAGCCGCTCAAAGGGGCGAAGCTGTATGTTACAAGGGAACACGCGCTGCCGCTTGGAGAAGACGAATATTTCCTGGCGGACTTGGCGGGGCTTACGGTAGTAACTGAAGAGGGGGAAACGCTGGGCGTCGTCAAAGATATTTTGCAGACCGGGGCAAACGATGTATATGTGATCGGGCAAAAAGGCGCAAAAGACCTGCTCGTGCCGGCAATCAAAGAATGCGTTAAAACTATAGACCTGGACGGCGGCAGAATGGTAGTCCATCTGCTCCCGGGGCTTCGGGAAATGAATGGCGGCGCAGAAAACGAGGGACGTAAATGAGGTTTCATATTTTGACGCTGTTTCCGGAAATGGTGGAGCAGATATTTCACACGAGCATTATCGGCAGGGCGGTACAGAAAGGGATTTTGCAGGCCGAAGCGGTCAATATCCGGGATTACACGACCGACCGGCACAACAAAGTGGACGATTACCCATACGGCGGCGGCGCGGGCATGGTCATGCAGGCGCAGCCCGTATACGACGCATGGAAAGCTATCGTGGAAAAGATCGGCTACCAGCCGAAGACGGTCTATTTGACACCGCAGGCGCCGGTGTTCTGCCAGGCGATGGCAAAACAGTACGCGATAGAGCAGGATATGATTCTGCTCTGCGGGCATTACGAAGGGATTGACGAACGTGTCCTGGAAGAAATCGTAACGGATTATGTGTCGATCGGGGATTATGTGCTGACCGGGGGCGAACTTCCGGCAATGGTTATGGTAGACGCGATCGCAAGGATGGTGCCGGGCGTATTGAGCAACGAGCAGTCGGCGTCGACGGAATCGCTGGAAGGGAACCTGCTGGAATATCCGCAGTACAGCCGGCCGGAAGAATGGCGCGGCAAGAAAGTGCCGCCGGTGCTGTTATCCGGCGACCATGCAAAAGTGGATGCCTGGCGCAGGGAACAGTCCATCCTGCGCACAATCAGCCGCCGTCCAGACCTTATGGAGCATGCGCAGCTGACCGAACAGGAACGCGGGCGTCACCTAGGCATGCAGCAGGGGGCAGACCTGCCATGATCTGTACGTATTTGCTGGATATCCGGGCGCTGCCAGACCCGCTGGAATACCAGGAAACGCTTTTTCTATGTTCGAAAAAGCGCAGGGAAAAAATCCTGCGCCAGAAGCAGCCGGCTGCCCGTAGGCAAAACCTCGGAGCGGGGCTTTTGCTCCGCTACGCTATGCGTCAGGCAGGGCGTTGGGATACAGACGGGCTGCGGTATAACTACTATGGGAAACCGTATCTGGAGCATCCTCCGTTTACCCCTTTTAACTTGTCGCATTCCGGAGATTTTGCCATACTGAGTATGCCTGTCCAGCCACAGCCAGCAGATATGCTCCCGTCGGGCGGTCTGCCGCAGCCTGTAGACGTGCCCCCGTCGGGCGGTCTGCCG
>CASUON010000466.1 GCA_949457475.1 uncultured Lachnospiraceae bacterium | reverse complement strand
GGTCAAGTACAAACGTAACCTGCGGCGTATTGCGCAGATTGATGTTTTTTGCAAGGCTGCGCCGGATATAGCCTTCGGCGCTTTTTAGCCCCGCCAGCGTATCCTTTTGCGCCTGTTCGTCCCCAAGCACGCTGATATAAGCTTTGCATGTTTTTAAATCCGGCGCAACCTCGACAGAAACCACGCTGGTCATCGGGTGGATGCGCGGGTCTTTGATCTCGCTACGGATGATCTTGCTCAGCTCCCGTAATACCTCTTCGTTAATCCTTATATTTTTAATACTGTTTTTTCTCATTTTACAACCTTTCTCTTGGCGCGGCACCTCCACTATTTTGTAGTAGCCGGACAATGCCATACGCTGCACATGGCAGGTTTCCCCTTAGCGCGGCACCTCCACCATCTTGTAGGCTTCGATCACATCGAGTTCTGCCAGATCGTCAAACCCTTCAAATACAAGGCCGCATTCATAGCCGCTGCGCACTTCTTTTACATCGTCTTTAAAACGCTTGAGCGAAGCCAGGGCGCCGTCGAAAATCTGCTTGCCTTCGCGGGTGATACGGCATTTGCAGCCGCGCTCCAGTATGCCGTCCAATACATAAGAGCCGGCGATATTCCCAACCCCGGAAGACTTGAATATCTGTCGGATTTCCGCATGCCCAATGACCTTTTCCTCGAAGATAGGGTCCAGCATGCCCTTCATCGCCGCGGATACGTCTTCGATCGCGTTGTAAATAACTTTGTACAGGCGCACGTCCACGCCTTCCCGCTCCGCGGTCGCCTTTGCCACAACGTCCGGGCGTACGTTAAAGCCGATAATAATCGCGTTAGAAGCAGACGCCAAGGTAACGTCCGACTCATTGACCGAACCTACGCCGCCATGGATAATCTTTACAACAACTTCTTCGTTTGACAGTTTGACAAGGCTTTGTTTTACCGCTTCTACGGAACCTTGCACATCCGCCTTGACGATAATGTTCAGTTCTTTTACATTGCCGGACTGTATCTGCGAGAACAGGTCATCCAGCGACATCCGGGACCTGGTCTCTTCCAGCAGCTTTTCTTTGCTCTGTGTAATATAGGTTTCGGCAAACCCGCGCGCGTCTTTTTCGGATTCGCATACGACAAACGTCTCCCCAGCGTCCGGCACGCTGCTTAGGCCCAATATTTCTACCGGCATGGACGGTTTCGCGTCTTTGACGTTGCGCCCTTTGTCGTCGATCATAGCGCGGACTTTGCCGTAGCTGCTGCCGCAGGCGATTGGCTGGCCGACTTTTAACGTACCTTTTTGAACCAGTACGGTAGCAACCGCCCCGCGTCCTTTATCCAGCTTTGCTTCGATTACGACGCCGCGTGCGTTCCGCTTCGGGTTGGCCTTTAATTCCAGCACTTCCGCGGTTAAAAGGATCATTTCCAACAGCTGCTCGAGCCCCTCGTGCGTGCGTGCGGACACTGGTACAAAAATCGTGCTGCCGCCCCAGTCTTCCGGGATCAGCTCATATTCGGACAATTCCTGTTTTACACGTTCTACATTTGCGTTTGGCTTATCAATCTTATTGACTGCCACGATAATCTCAATGCCCGCGGCTTTCGCGTGGTTGATCGCTTCTACGGTCTGCGGCATTACGCCGTCGTCCGCCGCTACAACCAGTATCGCGATATCAGTCGAATTCGCGCCGCGCATACGCATGGCGGTAAACGCTTCATGTCCTGGTGTATCTAAAAATGTGATATTCTGCCCGTTGCATTTTACCGTATAGGCGCCGATCGCCTGCGTAATGCCGCCGGCTTCTTTATCCGTCACCCTCGTATTGCGGATGGCGTCCAGCAGGGAAGTCTTCCCGTAGCCGTTCTGACGGAAGCAGTAGTTCAGCTTCCCGGGCACGAAATCGAAG
>CASUON010000465.1 GCA_949457475.1 uncultured Lachnospiraceae bacterium | reverse complement strand
CCAAAAAAGAGCTGCAAGAGATTGCCGCCGTCTGCAGGCAGTATCGCCTGCCGCTATTCGTAGACGGCGCCAGGCTATGCTATGGGCTTGCCAGCAGCTCCTGCGACGTTGCGCTGGCCGACCTTGCGGCGTCAACCGACGCTTTTTCTATCGGCGGCACGAAAGCAGGCGCTTTGTGCGGCGAAGCGATTGTATTCCCCAAAAAAGCCCCGCAGCATTTCCTGACCATGGTCAAACAGCAAGGCGCCCTGCTTGCCAAAGGCCGTCTGCTCGGCATACAGTTTGATACCCTGTTTACCGACGGACTATATTTAAAGATCAGCCAAAACGCCATTGCCACGGCGTCCATACTTAAACACGCGCTGCTGGAAAAAGGCTACCGCCTCTATTTGGACGCCCCTACCAATCAAATTTTTGTAATCCTGGACAACGAAACGCTAAGCCGCCTAAAACGTGACGTCGTATTCAGCGTCTGGGAGCCTTATGATGCGTCGCATACCGTTATACGGTTTGCAACAAGCTGGGCGACGACGATGGAAGATATCCACGCGCTGACCCAGCTGCTGTAGATACGTGTTCGGTTTCATTCGCATGCATGGAATGGGCTGCTGTATGTTTACATACTGCGCCCATAGACTTCGATCTGGGTTAATGCCGGAAACGGCGACGGCTCTTCGGATTTTTGCATATCGTGCATCTTTAGCCAGGTAACCTGCTTTTCTTCAAATATGATTTCATGCGGGTTTTCATTTTTTTCCAGCGTCCACTCAAAACTGCTGCCGTCCGAAAAAGAAAAGCTTACCTGCCGCCACCAGTTATCATGTGGAAAATCCGCCCTTGTATACAATACAATCCGGTCTACCGTTACTTTCGTGCCAAAGTCTATCTTTAACTGCGCGTCCGGCTGCTTATTGATCCCCCAGGACGCATACGGCCATTCCCCATGGCATTGGATAACGGTCACCCCGTCGATGGCATTTTGCGCCGCGAAGACCGCCTCCCCCCTAGTCTCCACATTTGCTTCCGCATGCGGGTACACGTTGCGGCTGCCGGACTGGTCGTATACGTTTATCGCCAGGTTGCGGTACGCCGCAACTTCAAAATCTTTCGCTACCCGTGCGGACAGCAGATGCCGGTTGCCGCAAAACGCTTTTGGCGACAGGTTGATACGCTTTTCCCCGAAAGGCACCTGGTAAAACGCCATTCCGGTCAGGTATACCAAAGATTTGCCCAGCGCGTCGTCAAACTGCAGCCACACGTACCTTCCGGTTTCCGACATTTCAAAAAGTATCATATCCCCTTCTTTATACTCCTGCGAAAAGACCAGGTTGACTTCATTTTCCCCTTTTCCAACCGCAACTGTGCGGCGGTCTGCGTCAATAATCTTAAGACACAATTCAGACATACATTACCTCCTCTTTACTGCTAATTCCATTGGATAAAAGTTTCTTTAAAAGTTTCTTTCATGTGCCTTATTTTAACATAAAAAAAAGCCATCTGTTAGAAAAAACAGATGACAGGTAGTAAAAACAAATAAAGAATGAAAAGATTATGGACAGCTGTAAAAAACAAACCGCATGTTATGTCCGTGCGCTGTAATTTCTCCGGTAATCCTGCGGCGATACGCCTGTATGCGATTTAAATACTTTTGTAAAATAATTATTGTCCGTATACCCCACATATGCCGCAATCTCCTGAATGCTCAGCTTGCTGTCTAACAACAATTCCGAAGCGATTTCACACCGCCTTTTGGCGATGTACTGTTTTACAGTCATACCGGTCTCACGGCCAAAGACCTGTACAAAATAAGACTGCGTTACTCCTGCGACTTCCGACAGCACCGCCGGAGTAATGGGGCTGCTTAAGTTGCTGTTAATATAATCCACAGCTTTGC
>CASUON010000464.1 GCA_949457475.1 uncultured Lachnospiraceae bacterium | reverse complement strand
ACAGTTTTAGACTTAACAAGGCACTAGAGCATTTTTCAAACACGCTCTAGTACTCCATCCGGACAGAAATCAGAGTAAGGAACTTCCTGCTTCGCACTTTAATTTTTGTCTGGATGGAGCTCTAGAGCGTGTTTGAACGCTTTTTCTCCTACTTCGTCTTTGCCTAATTTCCATAGGCAGGTTTATCCTCTTCTCACATTTTTCCTGCAAATCTACCAATATATCATCTTAGCCTGTTTTTTGACATCTTATGCAAAAGAGGTTGGATTTTTTGTATAAATAGTTATACTGAGTCATAAAGGCGTCCAGATTAATCCATAGCTGTAAGGCATATAAATGAAAAGTTTGCAGATATTGCTGGAAAACAAGCTATGAAACGATTGTATGATTGTATAATTGTATCATTGTATATGAGGGGGGAGATCAATGGATCATCAGATTATGAAAAAACGTTGTGCACGCATTGTGACCCGGTTTGTGCCCCTGCCCCGGTGGTTATCCGTTTTGCTTTTATTGTTTTTAACGCCAGGGCTGTCAGGCTGCATCACATGGATAGAGGCCAGCGCCAGCGTGGCAAGGGCGGAAAGCAAGAATAATGCACAAAACCCGGGAACCGGAAACGCCGAGACGGAAACTTCCAAGCCACAAGGCCAGGCGCAGCCGGAATACGGCAGCCTGGATGAGGTCGCCGGGAAAAAGATCGGGATGATTACCGGGTTTGACACGGTGTTAAAAGGAGCGCTGGAGCATGAGAATACGTTTGTCTATTATCCTTCAGCGACAGATTCGGTTACAGCGCTACGGGCTAACAGGGTAGACCTTGTATGCCTGGACGAGCCGGTTGCACGCTTGGCCGTCCACGCAAACGAGGGGCTTTGTATTATGCCGGAAACTGTCGCGGAGGCGCAATACGGCATTGTATTCCCGAAAAACAGCCCGTTTCTGGAATCTTTTAATACTGTGATCCGGCAGTTTTGGGAAGACGGCACGATAGAAGCGTTGCAGGCAAAATGGCTGGATGGGGACGAAGAGGGGAAAGTGCTGATCCGCCAGGATTGGGCGGGCAAAAACGGCACGGTGCGCTATTACCACGACGCTACGTACAATCCAATGTGCTATATTGGCAAAGGCGGGGAGAGCGCCGGCTATGACCTGGATCTTGTGCTTATGGCGGCAAAAGAACTGGATTTGAAAGTAGAAATGACGATCTGCGATTTTGACGCGCTTGTCCCTGCCATTCAAAGCGGGAAAGCGGATATAGCCAGCGGGTGTATGGATATTTCAGAGGAAAAGAAAAGGTATGTCGACTTTTCCGAGCCGTATTATAAGAGCGCCGTCGTCCTGCTTGTACGCGACCGGGGCGTGCAGGAAACGGACGGAAATTTCTGGGAACGGCTGCAGCAGAGCTTTTACAGCACCTTTATCGAAGAAAACCGCTGGCAGATGATACTGGACGGGCTTGGCGTCACCGTGTTAATTTCCATAATGTCCGGTATTTTTGGGCTGTTGATGGGGTTTGGCCTATGTATGCTTAGGCGTATGAAGCAAAAGCCCGCCAGGTGGGGCGCCGCTGCATATATTCGCCTGATCCAGGGGATGCCGATCGTTGTTTTTTTAATGATTTTATTTTATATTATTTTTGGTTCGGTGGACATTTCTGGAATCGTAGTGGCGATCATCGGCTTTTCCATTAATTTTAGCGCCTATACGTCGGAAATGATGCGAAATGGCTTGGAGACCGTGGAGAAAGGGCAGTCAGAAGCCGCTTTCGCCATGGGGTATACAAAGTACCAGACTTTTTGGAAAATCGTATTTCCACAGGCGGCAATGCGTTTTCTGCCCGTATTAAAAGGGGAATTTATTTCTATGGTAAAAATGACTTCTGTTGTTGGATATATTTCG
>CASUON010000463.1 GCA_949457475.1 uncultured Lachnospiraceae bacterium | reverse complement strand
GGATTTCACTTTCCGGGATGATAAAAATAAAAGCATGGCAAAAACAGGGGCAAACAACCTGCAGACCATGAAAAAAATAGCAATGTCCATTCTACGCCTGGTAAAAGAAAGTTATAAAATAAGTATGAAACGGATCCGGTATGAATTATCACTGGATTTTGAAAATGAAATAGAAAGAATGTTATGCATGTTAAATATAGACAGCATAAAAAAGCGTTACAGTCGACAGGAAGTTCTTCCCATAAATAAGAAAAATATTAACAGTACAGAACCCCGCCTATATGATATTTTATATGGCGGGAGTTCTTTTCGTTATACTTTTTGCAGCTTACGTTCCTGTATTTTTTTGTGCACTTCTAGACCGCGAGTGTTGTAATAGTCAATTCGTTCCTGTGGTGTCATATTCTTTGTCTGGTAATAATTATATTCTCTTAACTTATGAATATCCTCAATGGTAAAATCAGGACTTAAAATAGGTTTATCCATGCTCATTCCCCACTTTCTAATAATACAGAAGGATTTAAAATCTCGATTGGCTTACGTCCTTTTAAATTTGTGACTGCCCGTATGCCCCGGATCGTTTTGATATTTACAATATGCTTAAAATTCCATGATATGATACAATCGCATTCACTGATGATGGCAGCTCCGATATGCTGGCAGTCGTCATAGCTTTTCTTTGTAAGTATGTTCATTTCAATAATCTGCTCGGCGATTTCGATAATATCGTTATTAATTCGGACTAAGGTGTAATTGATTTGTTCCAGGCAGTCTAAGAGCTGACTGCGTTTTGGGTCAGGGCATTCTTCAAGGGTTACTGTGGATAGATATACATCATATTTGCCAGTACGGAACATTTCCCAGAGCCGTTTGGTATCAGCCATTTTTTCTGGAACATCTTCTTGAAATAGATGGCTGTAACCAATGTATCCAGATAAACTTTCAATTTATTCAAAATTATCACCTCTTAATAATTTTTTCATACTAAAAGTATACAAAAAATCTCACATAAAAACAATGGTATTTGATAAATTTAAATTCACCACTTGACAATGTAGTAATGATATGCAGACAGGCGGTGAGCATGTGAACAAAGACAGAACAGACATTGCTATGTTAATAGCGGAGGAACTGTTAGAAAGTGATACGCTTGACTTAAACAATTTTGGTTATAATGTGGATTCGCTTCTTAGTTTTGTACAGGAGATTATTTCATGACTTAGAGCATGGAAAACAGGGCAATCAGAAAAAAGTGGTGGAAAATGATGAAAGATTCAAAGAGTCCTTGACAAATAGCGACGGGGCATATCGCTGCAAATATACGCCGCCGAAAGCGTCAAACGCCCGGCCAGACGCCCCGGCTCAAAACAGCGGGTAAAAAAGTGTCCGGTCACACATTGGGATAAATGGAATATAGTATAGAGGAAGAATCAGAATGATCAGATGAGGTGTCAGAATATGGATTATATGCCTGGTAACAGTGAGGAAAAAATACGCTGCCACGGAATCCTCCACATCGTAAAAAACGGCGACACACTGTATAAAATAGCAAAAAAATACGGCGTGCCGCTCTCACGGGTCATGTATGCAAACCCTTATGTGGACGTTTACAACTTACAGATCGGCGACGAGATATGCGTGCCGATGCACGCCCCGCACCCGCCAGTGCCGGGCTGCCCAGGCGGCTGCCGCCCGCCCAAGCCAGAATACCCAGGGGGAAACCGTCCGCCAATGCCGGGCTGCCCAGGCGGCTGCCGTCCACCAAAACCTGGCCATCCCCGTGCTAATGGCTGGCAGGATCGTATACATGGCGCGATGCAGGATGGGGCGGATGAATCGCAGCCAGATGGTGAACTAGCAAACGGGGAGCGCATGCCGCAGCCAGGCGGAGCGATGGGGAACGGAACACCGATGCCGCCGTTAGACGGAGCGATGG
>CASUON010000462.1 GCA_949457475.1 uncultured Lachnospiraceae bacterium | reverse complement strand
CGGACAATTTAGGCTCTTCCCCTGCTGTCGGTAATTATCCCTGCATATAATATGGAAAGGTATCTGGAACGATGTATTGAAAGCGTTGAAAATGCGGGCTGCATACATATGGAAGTAATTGTAGTGAATGACGGCTCCTCGGATCAGACTATGCAGATTGCAAAGCAGATGTCTAAAAAATATGGAAATATCAAAATAATCAATCAGCAAAATACAGGTTTATATCATACAAAAGTAAATGGGATTCATCTGGCAAGAGGAAATTATATTACTTTTGTGGACGCCGATGACAAAATAGCGGTAAATTTTTATACCTTTGCGGTTCGTAAAATAAAAGAAAAAAAGGTTGATATCCTTGAGTTTGGTATCCGAAAAGTAAAGGGAGAGCAGGTTCTTTTTGAGTTTTGCCCACAAGAACGTATTTATGGGAGCAAGGAGGCAATAAGAAGGCAGCTTGAAAAAGACGCTTCTATTTGCAGCAATTGCAATAAGGTGTATAAACGTACGCTTTTTCATAATGTTTCCTTTCCTGAGGCCATAAGGTGCCATGAAGAAGATAAGCTTATAAATATAAAGGCAATGTGTAATGCCAAAAAAGTTGCCTCCACTCCAGCGGTTGGCTACATTTATGACACAAGAGAAAACAGTATTACAACGAAAGCAATTTCTAAGGACTATCTGGATATTTTAAAGGCCGGTAAAGCAGTTTATAATCTGATAAAAAGAAAGAGGTCTGCACTCAGCCGCATTGCGGCACATGATTATTGTGCGCATCTTTCTTTCTGTTATTTGAACCTGTTCCGGATGGGAATGGAAAAGGTTCAAGAAACTGTGATAAAGAGACAGATCCGTAAAGAATTTTTCAATGTGTACCGCATCGAAAAACTGGATATTTACAGGGCAAAACAAGATTCGATGAAAAGAAGGGCCATGCTTTTGCTGTTTTGGAAAAGTCCGTGGTTGGCGGAACTATTATACAGAGTCATTTTTATTTCATTGTTGAGGTGCCATGAATAAAACAAGATTTATCGTTCGTATGAACCAGAGGAACGTGGATCCGTACTATGTGGAAGTAGTTGCTATAGCAGTACTTATCGTTGCTAATTCATTAGCTTCGACTGTACCTACGGCGGCGCTTTTTTTAGGCGTTTGCGAAACATTATATCTGGTGTATGCATTGTTGGCAAAAAGTATGGAAGATTTTACGATCCTTCTGCTGGTCTTGCTCTCTGCTAACATAGAGAACGCCTTATTTGCATTAGGGGACAGGCAGGCGGTTTTGTACAGCATGTATCATTTGCCGGTTGTCAGAGGTTATCAGAATCTTTTGATTTTGGCGGCTGCGTGGATCAAGTTTTGTAAAAAGAAGCCTTTTTCTATCTTCGTTTTCCGTGCCAATAACGGCTATGGTAAATTTGTGTCTTTGAATATGCTCCTAGCAGTTATGGCCGTCCCGATGGCTGTGTTCACCCTGCTTACAAATGATAATGGAATGCTGGTGCATACGGATATGTGGCGTTATATGGCAAGGGACGGATACCAGATGGTTTACATAATTGTAATCGTTTGCCTAGTCTGTGGTTCGCTTGCAAAGAACCGTGCATTTATTGACAGGGTGAAAAATACCGCGACTGCAATTCTTAGTGCGGCGACATGGGCGGCGGTTATACTGGTCATTTGTGGAAATTATTACAATAAATGGGGGAACGAATATTACCTTACTTGTCCGTTGATCCTGTTTTTCTCGCCCGGGCTGCTGTTATTTCTATTTGAACGGCATGGGCTGTTCCATCTGGTAACAGGGTCGGTAGCTTTTGCGCTTCAGCTACGGTATACCGTTGGGATAGCCGGGACATGGTGGCTGTATGTCTTCGGGGTTGGGGTTTTATTGATAAGGAAAATAGCCGCGGTTGAGAGGAATGCGATACGCAGAAAGCTGTTGATAAA
>CASUON010000461.1 GCA_949457475.1 uncultured Lachnospiraceae bacterium | reverse complement strand
CATACGATATACGGGCGCGTATTGTCAAAGGCCTCATGGATCGCTTCGTCTGTAATATGGCACATAATGTTGGACATAACCGCTTTCAACTGCCCGATCGTGCCGCCTTTTCCTTCAAAAGAACACCGGCAGTCTTTATCTACCATACTGTCATATTCACAGTTGTCGTTCCAGATCGAACAGGTGCCATAATCCAGGACATGCTCTTTTAACAGCGCTTTCCAGTTTTCCCTTGTCTGCGCGTTCGTATAGTCCACAAACATGCCTTTGCCGCCCCACCAGGTGCCGATGCCCGGTTCGTCGCTGTCGCTGGCTTTTACAAACATCTGTTTTTCTTTCATCTGCTCCAGCATCGGGTGGATCAGCAAAATGCCCGGCTTTACGTTTGGCGTAACCGTAATGCCCCGTTCGGACATCTGTTTGAAAAAGTCTTTCGGGTCTTTAAACCGTTTGTTGTTCCAGGTAAATACGCAGCGTTTAATGCCCTCTTCGGTCTCAATCGCGCAATAGCCGGAAGAAAGCTGGAACCCGTCTACCGGAATCCCTTCTTCTTTTGTCGTATCGATAAATTCCAGTATCGCGTCGTCGCAGTCTGCTTCCAGTTCCGGGTAATACATGGATGAACCCAGGTACCCTAATGCGTAACGCGGCAGCAACGCTGATTTTCCAGTTAGGTCGGTGTAGCGTTCTACAACCTGGCGAACCGAAGGCCCGGCAATAAAAAACAAATCGATGTCCCCGCCGTCCGCCCGGTAGCGGCTATGCCGTTTCCAGTAGTTGCTCTTCTCGCGTCCCATATCAAAATCGCATTCATATGTATTGTGGTAAAAATACCCTACCGCTTTTTTCGTGCTGCCGCTTAGCTTAATATAAAATGGGATATGCTTATACAAAGAATCCGTCTCTTTCGGATCGTAGCCCATTGCGTCCTTCGGGCTCATTCCCATGAATTTTTGCGCTTTGTTAAATTCTCCGCTCTTTTCGCCAAATCCATAAAAATAATCATCCGCCGCAATTTCGCTCGTATGGATACGCCGGTGGTTGCTATCCTCCAGATACGCCAAATCTACGATATCGGCATGCAGCATCGTCCCTTCATTATCGTAAATGCAGATACGGAACGGTTCTTTTTCAACCACAACCTTAAGCTCCCGGCCCTGGATAACCGCCTGGCCTTCCCAGTCGGAAAGCTCTGCCTGCGCGGTTTCCACACGCTTGCGATAGCCTTTTAAGAAATCATCCATACGGTCTTCCCACGCCGTCATCACCAGGCTGTAGGATTCTTCGGCAAACTCTCCGTCAAACCCCGCCCGGATACGCACGATATGGTCGGTCAGAAACCATATCCTGATCTCCACACAATTTGTCATGACAGAAAAATACTGCCCCTGCCTGCTTACAGCAGTCGCTGCACTGCAAACTTTCATACTGTCTTCCTCCTTTATTTTTTGATTTCTAAACTAGTTTCATACCAGTTTCATACCAGTTTCATACCAGTTTCATACTAATTTTTATACCGAACCAGGTTTTATACCAGTACCAGGTTCTATACCAGCAACAGCTTTTATGCCAGAACCAGCTCCTAAACCAGTACCAGTTTTTATACTAAACACGTCCCCACGGATACATTTTCATCATAGTCTTACTATACTAAAAACATCTCCAAAAGCCATACAGATATTGCCATGTTTTTAGCAATTTTATACATATCTTGCCATATGGAAAAAGAAATGCTATAATTTTTTACAGCAATTAAACAAATACACTATGCGTTTTCGTAACAAATAGCACATACCGCCCGCACCTGGCAGCTATTATCTCCTTCTATAACCGCCAATACCACTTTTTGCTTACGGCACGCGGCATCCAACTTACACGATACCGCTTTTTGCTTATAGCGCGCGGCATCCACTTACACGATACCGCTTTTTGCTTATAGCGCGCGGCATCTAACTTACAC
>CASUON010000460.1 GCA_949457475.1 uncultured Lachnospiraceae bacterium | reverse complement strand
ATATCGTGTAGAAGAATTCACAGGGATGCGAATTAAAAAAATCAACATTTTTGTTGAAGGCGTCCGCGTGATTGATTAAGGAGGACGTGGAATTGGAGATCAATACGATTGATGCGGCGGTTTTGGCAAAGATGTTTTTAAATGGCGCAAAAAACCTGGAGTCAAAGAAAGAATGGATCAATGAGCTGAACGTATTTCCGGTACCGGACGGGGATACCGGGACGAATATGTCCATGACGATCATGTCTGCGGCGAAAGAAGTCAGTGCATTGGAAAAACCGGATATGAAACAGATCGCCAAAGCAATTTCTTCCGGTTCCCTGCGTGGGGCAAGGGGAAATTCCGGTGTCATTTTATCCCAGCTGTTCCGCGGGTTTACGAAAGTGATCGGAAAAGAGACAGTAATAACGGTTCCAGTACTGGCCGCAGCGATCCAAAAGGCGGTAGAAACGGCGTACAAAGCGGTTATGAAGCCAAAAGAAGGCACGATTTTAACGGTTGCGCGCGGATGTGCGGATAAGGCCGCGGAACTTGCGGAAGAAACCGACGATTTTATCTATTTTATCGATGAAGTCATTAAAGAAGCGGAACTTGTATTAAAAAAGACCCCGGATATGCTCCCAGTGTTAAAACAAGCAGGCGTAGTGGATTCCGGCGGGCAGGGGCTTGTCGTTATTTTGCAGGGCGCTTACGACGCGCTGCTTGGCAGGGAAATTGATTATACGATCGAAGCGGAAACGCCGTCGTCCGTTCAAAAAATTTCCAGCGAAACCGAAGCGGAGATCAAGTTTGGTTATTGCACAGAATATATTATTGTGCTAAACAAGCCTCTGACCGGGGAGGAAGAGCGCAAGTACAAATCATTTTTGGAATCTATTGGTGACTCGATTGTCGTGGTTGCGGATGATGAAATCGTAAAGACCCATGTACATACCAATGATCCTGGAAAGGCACTTCAGGAAGCATTACTACATGGTTCTTTAAGCAAGATCAAAGTGGACAATATGCGCGAGGAGCATCAAGAGCGGCTGATTAAAGACGCTGCAAAAATAGCCGCCCGCCAGGCAGCGGAGCAAAAAAAGGCGCAAGACGCCGCAAAATCCAGCGAACCGGAAAAAGAAAGCGGTTTTATCGCCGTTTCGGCCGGGGATGGCTTAAGCGAAGTATTCCGCGGGCTTGGCGTGGACGTTATGATCGAAGGCGGTCAGACGATGAACCCGAGTACCGAGGATATCTTAAACGCGGTTGCCGAAGTTGCGGCCCAACACGTATTTGTACTTCCAAACAATAAAAATATTATCCTGGCTGCAAACCAGGCCGCCGACCTTACGAAAGACAAGCAGGTGCATGTTATCCCGACAAAGACGATCCCGCAGGGCATTGCCGCGCTGGTGAATTTTATCCCGGAGCAGCCGGTGCAGCAAAATGAGCAGCGCATGTGCGGCGAGATCAAAAAAGTCAAGACCGGGCAGGTAACTTACGCGGTACGCGATACTGTGATTGACGATAAGGAGATCAAACAGGATGATTATATGGGCATCGGCGATTCGTCCATCCTGGCCGTCGGGCGCGACCGTGCGCAGGTAGCGCTTGAAATGGCGGAATGCATGCTAGATGAAGAATCCGCGCTGGTTAGCATTTATTACGGGGAAGGCATGGATAAGATAGAGGCAGACGCCCTCGCGTCAGAGCTGACGTCGCGCCATGAAGAGCTGGAAGTAGAAGTCCAGTATGGCGGACAGCCAGTCTATTACTATATTATATCTGTAGAATAAGGGAGGCGTCCATGGACATTTCAACGCCGATCCGTGGCGTAAAGGGCGTAGGCGCAAAAACAGAACAATTGTTTCAAAAAGCAGGAGTATATACGGTAGGCGATATACTCCTTCGTTTTCCGCGGGAATATATCCGTTTTCCACAGCCAGTTGAAATTAGCGAGGCACTCGAACAATCATCCTGCGCGGTCA
>CASUON010000459.1 GCA_949457475.1 uncultured Lachnospiraceae bacterium | reverse complement strand
GCCGTCGAAATTTTGCCTAGCATTGCTACGAACCAGACAGCTCCTTACTTTAATTTCTGTCTGAATGAAGTACTAGAGCGTGTTTGAAAAATCATTCCCGCAATCTGCACTCCCCATTTCGCGGGGAATTTATCTCAAATTTAGTCAACATAGCCCGCCAGGGTCTTGCCCCAGCGTAGCGAGGGGATGCCTCCTAAATTTGGGATAAATTCTCCATAGCATCGCCGATCCCCAAAAAGCGTTTTACAACATCCGGCATTTCTTCTGCCGTACATTCCGTATGGTGCAGCACTTTTGCGGAACGGATTTCTTCGATCGCCTGCGGGACTTTTACGCCCGCAATCCGGCTTAATTCGTCAACCAGCTCAAAATCCGCCGTTGAAGCGCATTCCGGGTCGAGCGCATGCATAACGCTCCTTGTAAACTTGAATGGGCTTGCGGTAGATGCAATGATTGTGACCGTATCGTCTTTTGTTTCCGACCGGTATTTGTCATATACGCCTTTTGCAACCGCGGTATGCGTATCGATCACGTACCCGTCCTTTTCATATACATCCCGGATGACCTGGGCGGTCTCCTGCTCGGTCGTATAATTCCCATAAAAATCAGCTAATTCTTGTTTCATCTGATGCGTAATTTCATACTTGCCGTCTTCTGCCAGCGCTTTCATATAAGCGGCGTTTTTTTCAGCGTCGTTGCCCGCGATCCGGTAGATCAAACGTTCTAGGTTGCTGGACACCAAAATATCCATAGACGGCGAAGACGTCAGTACGAACTTGCGCATCCGGTCATACTGCCCGCTTTGGAAAAAGTCGTACAGCACTTTATTTTCATTGGACGCGCAGATCAGCTTGCGAATCGGCAGCCCCATTTGCTTCGCATAATAAGCGGCCAGTATATTTCCAAAATTTCCGGTTGGCACCGCTACATTGACCGGTTCGCCTTCCGCAATCGTATGGCTGGCAAGCAGCCTTGCATATGCATAGACATAATATACGATCTGCGGCACTAATCGTCCGATATTGATCGAGTTTGCCGAAGACAGCTGGAACCCATGCTCTTGCAGCGTCTTCTCCAGCTCCTTATCCGCAAATATTTGTTTGACGCCCGCCTGCGCCTGGTCAAAGTTTCCATGGATGGCTACAACATGCGTATTTGCGCCTTTTTGTGTAACCATCTGCTTCTCCTGGATAGGGCTGACGCCGTTTTTCGGATAAAATACGACAATCTTCGTACCTTCTACATCCGCAAAACCAGCCAGGGCGGCTTTGCCGGTATCCCCCGACGTTGCGGTCAGTATGACAATATCGTTTGAAACTTTGTTTTTTCGCGCCGCCGTAATCATTAAATGCGGTAGGATCGAAAGCGCCATATCTTTAAACGCGATCGTAGGGCCGTGGAACAATTCTAGGAAATACGCGCAGCCAGCGTTCACCAGCGGCGTAATCTGCGCGGTATCAAATTTCGAATCGTAGGCCGCCTGGATGCAGCTTTTTAATTCCTGTTCAGTAAAGTCTGTCAGAAACAGCTTCATTACTGCGTAGGCCGTCTCTTGGTAAGTCATCTGCGCCAATTTCGCCAGGCTTACGTCCAAAGCCGGGATGCGCTCTGGTATAAATAATCCACCGTCGTCCGCAAGCCCTTTTAAGATTGCCATAGACGCGGTTGCCTTTGCTTTAGAGTCCCTTGTGCTTGAATACATGAAATCCATTTTTTATCCTCTTTCCTGTCTTAATTATTCTTATTTTAAATCTTATATTTGCTTTTTTTGCCTGTATATTATTATAAACAAGATTCTTATTTTGACAAGGCTTTCTGCTCATATTATAATAGATTAAAGTTACAAAAAAGCCGAAGGCTAAACTGTAACGGTTTTTCATGGCCCGCACTCTGAACGGCTGCTTCGCACGGCTTTTGAGGCCGTAAACAGCAGTAGAAAATCCCGATTCTGAAAGGAAAAAGAATATGTTACCAGGAGTTTTCCGGGCGGTAAAGAAAAAT
>CASUON010000458.1 GCA_949457475.1 uncultured Lachnospiraceae bacterium | reverse complement strand
TCTAGCGCGTGATCTCCTCCATCCAGACTGGCTGTGCAATCGTTCGTAAGTATGATGGTATTGACATGTTATTTTACATTTAATACTATACGATATATAATATTGTTTGTCAACAGTATCTTTGATGAATTTTACTTTTAGGCCATTTTAGAACAACAACGCAGATCCAATCTATCCAACGAATCAAATCCATTCATCATTCATTATGGTTGTATCTTCCTGAAAAACAATTTACAGGAAAAATATCACAAACCAATCTCAATCCTGCAATATCACAAACTTGTGATATTGATCCCCCCATTTTGAAATGGTTTTACACTTTACAAAGACACATCCAAGCAGTTGCCTTACCAGCTTAACAACACACGGATCAGGCACATGTAGTAATAGACCGCTTTCATCGGGACCCGTTTGAGCATTTGCGGGTGGCGGAAGGAAAACTCCCGGTTTCTGGCGGCAAGCCAGCCTGCCAGCCTATGGTTCCAGCGCTGTCCACGGTACTTAAAAGTCAAAGCGCGTTTTTGGCTGCGCAGCATCTGTACCGCCGTCATACGGCGCATACGCAGCTCTCCCTGCGCGGCCGCGCGCCGCAAAAAATCCCCTGCCGTTTTTGTACGTACCACACAGCCGGTATATTTGACCGGGTCTTTTTTTACTTCCGGCAGCCACACGTCCCCAAAGCTGATATCCGCCGCTTCTGCAAACTGGTCTTTGCAGCCAAGGCAGGCCTTGTTTATGAAAAAATAAGCGTTTTTGTAAGCGCAGACCGATTTCGTATAAGAAAATTCCCGCTTTTTCCCATCCTGATACTGTACGCTGGAAACCCCGCGCCAGTGGCCGGTGCGGTAATAAAGTCGCATCGCCCCGTCGCGTGGTATCCGGCACTTGTCTAGGACAAATTCCGTTGCCCGGCGGTCGTGGCATCCGCTGCAAAATAGGCCGATTTTTAACACAACCTTGCGGCGTAGCGCATCATCCTTTTCCAGAATATGCAAAAAAGCGCGCATCATGCATGGCGTAAGCACGACGGCCACCCGGCCCGGAAACTGGCGCAGCTGCCCGATATGCGCTAGAAACGGGATATTCATATATACGCTGGAAGACGCGTCGCGTATCTGCCGTTGCGTAGTCGCAATCCCAATACGGTACGTAAGCTCCCCGTCCGCTGTAAAAGCGGTCTTTACCACCCAGGCGCCGTCGATGTCCCCGTTTTTTAACAAGCTGCACAACAAAGCCGTGACCATACCGCCAGACGCCGCTTTTTCCCGCAGGACGCGGTCTGAAGCATACCCCATCGCACAGCCCAGATATGGCCCGATATACTGGCGCGGATGACGCAGGTCAATTACGCGGTTCATCCGCTGCCGTTTGCCAGCTGCATGCCCCGGCGCTTTTGCTGCCTGTTTCCGGTTTGCCTGCTGACGCCCTGTTTTACGCGCTGCACAACACGGCGCTTTTGCCGCCTGTTTCCGGTTTGCCTGTAACTGGCCCAATATCCGGATGATCTGCTGGACGTTCTGCCTGGAGCTTTCTTGTACCGCAGGCAGATGCTGCGCGAGTTTGCGGCGAATTTCATCCTGGTCGCGGACAAGCGCTTCAAACGACTGTTCCAGCTGATCCAGGCTCAGCGCCGAATAATCGGCCGCATACGCCCCGAGCCCGAACTGCTCCATAACTTCCCCGTATTTGTGGCTCCATCCTACCAGCATGACCGGAAGCTGCATCGACAGCGCAAACACCATAGCGTGGAACCGCGACGCTACTAACAGCCTGCAATATCCTATATTTTCCCGGATTTCTTCTGCGTCCATTTCCCTATGCTCCCATAGCACGCCGTTTCTAAAAGCAGCGTATGCGCCGGCATTTTTTCCGCTTTCTACCTTTTTCGGCCGTTTGCGCGCCATACGCTGATATGCCTGGTATACGGCGCCACCTAGCGGCAGGCCATTGTTTCCCCCGCGTTTTGCCTGCGCCATACGCTGAAATCCCAGGTATACTGAG
>CASUON010000457.1 GCA_949457475.1 uncultured Lachnospiraceae bacterium | reverse complement strand
TTTGCGAGAACTTACAACGTCTCGATATGGATATATCTTTCCATGTTTTGAGTGGCAGGTTGTCGGTTGCTATGGTAACGACAGGCAAAGGACGGTACCGGACAGTAGCGGTGGACTGCTGGTTTACGGCTACCGGAAAGGCGATTCCACGAATGATAAAATATCAGGATGACGAAGGCTGTATCCATCTGCTGAAAGAACTGCAGGTGCATCAGTCGGACCGCAGGCAGTCGCTGGGGATCCTGGTACAGAGCTATGAATGCAGCGTAGCCATAGGAGGCGTGCGCAGGCATTTTACATTATTGTATCATCCAGGGGAAAATACCTGGGATATGGCGCTGCATGAATAACCGCAGGATTGCCGGAGCGCGAAACATGCATTCCCCATGGGATAGAAAGGGCTGTTTGGATGGAGCAGGAGAAACGCAGCTATATAGCGATTGATTTAAAATCATTTTACGCGTCGGTGGAATGCCGCGAGCAGGGGCTGGACCCGATGGCTACCAACCTGGTCGTCGCCGATATAAGCCGCACGGAAAAGACGATCTGCCTGGCCGTGTCCCCGTCGTTAAAGGCATACGGCATCCCCGGGCGGGCGCGTCTGTTTGAAGTAGTGCAAAAGGTCCGGGAAGTGAATGAAAAACGCAGGCGGAGGGCGCCGGGGCAGCGGTTTAGCGGCTCCAGCTACCTGGACGGCGCACTGCGCAGTTCGCCGCAGCTGGCGGTAAACTATTTGGTCGCGGCACCCAGGATGGCCTATTATATGGAATACAGTACGAAGATTTACCATATTTATTTGAAATATGTCGCGCCGGAAGACTGCCATGTCTATTCGATCGATGAGATCTTTCTGGATGCGACGGAGTATCTGCATACGTACGGGCTCTCGGCAAGGGAGCTGGCGGAAAAGATGATACAGGACGTGTACGAAACGACCGGGATTACGGCTACCGCCGGCATTGGGACGAATCTGTACCTGTGCAAAGTTGCTATGGATATTGTGGCAAAACGTATGGCGCCAAATGAACATGGCGCGCGGATTGCGCAACTGGATGAGCTGTCGTATCGGAAGCTGCTGTGGGCGCATCGGCCGATTACCGATTTTTGGCGTGTCGGCAAGGGGTATGCGAAAAAACTGGAGGCAAACGGCCTGTATACTATGGGCGATGTGGCAAGGTGTTCGATCGGAAAGGAGCAGGATTATTATAATGAAGAACTGCTGTATGGCCTGTTCGGCGTCAATGCGCAGCTGCTGATCGACCATGCGTGGGGATGGGAGCCATGCACGATCGCCGATATTAAGGCTTATAAGCCGGAATCAAACAGCCTTGGTTCCGGGCAGGTACTGCCCGTCCCTTATTCTTATGAACAAGCGGGCCTGGTCATACGGGAGATGGCCGACCAGCTGGCGCTGGGCTTGGTAGACAAAGGGCTTGTGACAGACCAGGTCGTTTTAAACGTAGGCTATGACAGTGGGAATTTAACGGGCGACGGGCCAGCGCGCCGCTACCAGGGGGAAATAACGACAGACCGTTATAACCGGAAAGTGCCAAAACACGCGCATGGGACGGCCAACCTGAAACGCCGGACGTCTTCGGCGCGCCTGATTACGGAGGCAGTCATGGAGTTGTATGGCCAAATTACAGACCACGGACTGCTGATTCGGCGTTTGAGCGTGACGGCCAACCGCGTAGTGCCCGCGCCGCCTGATTCGCAAACCGCGGGGACGCAGGCCTATGGCCAGATGGACCTTTTTACAGATTATGAGGCGCTGGAACGGGAGCGGCGCCAGGAAGAAGAGCGGCTGGAGCGTGAAAAGAGACTGCAGCAGGCTATGCTGGATATCAAAAAGAAATTTGGGAAGAACGCGGTATTAAAGGGCACGAGTTTCCAGGAAGGCGCCACGGCGAGGGAGCGCAACCAGCAGATCGGGGGCCACCGCGCATAAGGGCCGTATCCGCCCGGTAAAAAAGCGGGCCGCAGTCCACGCTACAGGCGAATCCATAATACT
>CASUON010000456.1 GCA_949457475.1 uncultured Lachnospiraceae bacterium | reverse complement strand
GACAGTGGCTGAAAATGATGAAGTCGTTATTTTATCTGGGCCGCTGGAAAATATGAAGGGGATGATTAAAAAAATCAACCTCCACAAACGGGTTGCTGAGGTCGAAGTTGAATTTATGAACCGTAAGACGGTCATTTATCTAGGCATAGAATTAGTAGCAAAGCCGGAAGATATTGCTTGAAACATTGTTTCTGATATGGTAAGATAGCTTTGTTTTTACAGTGAAAAGTGAGAATAAGATACCAGAAGGAGGTTGCTATGGAAACCAAACAGGAAATCTTGCAGATGAACAGGGAACGCGAAATTGATCTGATCGCTTTGATGTGGGAAATCATATACCATTGGCGTGCCCTGCTGATCTGTGCCGTTGTTTGCGCTGTCGGGCTTGCCGGCTTTAAATATGCGTCAGATACCAAAAATTATAAGGCCACCCAAAATACCGAGACGGTAGATATGACAATGGAAGAAAACGACTTGTCGGAAGAAGAGCGCCAAACCGTGGAAAACGCGCTCAACTTAAAAAAACAGATTCTGCAAAAGGAAGAGTACTTGACGAATTCTGCCTATATGAACCTGGACGCCTACCAGGTAAACAGGGTGTCCATCGCATATTATGTGATGCTGGAAGGCGCGGAATCCTATGAAAATGACACCCTGCAATACATCAGTAACAATTATGTAAATGCATATATTACGTACCTGGCAAATGGCGGGATGACTAGCCAGCTGCAAAAAATAGCCGGCGGGGATCTGGATGCGGCGGACCTGGCGGACCTGGTGCGGGTCAGCCGTATGGAAGGCTCGCAATTTATGCTCAGCGTATACTCAGACGACAAGGCGCTGGCGCAAAAACTTGCTGACAAGGCTGGCGAACTTGTAAAAGCTTACCAGCCGACTGTGGAAGAAAAGATCGGCAAACACAAGCTGGTCGTTTTGGAACGTTTTAACACCGTCCAGTATGACAGCTCCATAGCGGCGTCTCAAAACGAGCAGACTGAATCGTTAAAAAATATGCGCGCCAACTTACAGGCTATGACAGCGGCATTTACGCCGCAGCAGACCGAACTTTATAACGGCGTCATGAAAACAGAGCTGGATATCGAACCGGAAGAGGATGCAGACGCTACGGCGCCTTCGCTTAGCATGAAATACTTGGTTTTGGGCTTTTTGGTAGGAGGCTTTTTAGTCTGCATGTGGATTGCCGGGACGTTTATCCTTTCCTCGCGGATTTACCGGGTCGAAGAACTGCAGGGCATTTATGGGCTGCGTATTTTCGGTATGCTGCAAGTCAGCGAGAAGAAAAAGCGTTTTTTAGGAGGGATAGACCGCTGGCTGGATTCGCTTCATAAAAAAGAAAAATGGACGCTCGAGGAACAGCAGAACGTCATTTTGTCCAACCTTCTTATGACATGCAAAAAAGAACTGATAAAATCAGTGATGTTTACATCCGCGCACCATTTGGACGCATCCGATAAACAGGCGGTCGATGCAATGATAAAGCAGCTTCAGCAGCATGGTGTCCAGGCGGCATATGGGGAAAATATGATACGCAACGTGACCACGTTTGAAGAAATGGCGGAAACCGGGCAGGTGGTATTTATCGAGAAAGAAAATGTTTCGGATTACCATACGCTGGAAAAAGAACTGCTGTTATGTATGGAAAATAAGACGAATATCATGGGCGTTGTAGGGCTCCAGTAGGAAATAACGATTGGACAAATTGTGGATTGCATTGCCATCCTGGCTGCAATCCATTTTTTGGGTGTTTCTCGAAATCCCTGTTTTTGGATACCTATAGCAATGAAAAACAGTATCGAATGTTAAGAATAAGTTACCGCTCGGCCTTGACAGAACGGTAACTGGCTCCAGCCCATTGGAAGTTCGCTTTGCGTAGGGCTGGATTCACTCTTGATTAACTAACGCTTTCTTATGGAATTTGCAGCGGAATGCAAAGTCCTGGGATGAATGTAACTAGAATAACGCAAAATAGGTACGCAAGCTTGCATGTTGTTGTAGTATTATGATAT
>CASUON010000455.1 GCA_949457475.1 uncultured Lachnospiraceae bacterium | reverse complement strand
GTATTTTTGGTTTCTAATTATTCAGAAAAAGATGTTGAAGCATTACGAAAAAACTTGTAAGATGCCAATAAATGGCCATTTCTTCTATCATTTTTTCGAGGTTTGATTGGATTTTATAAAAGAGGCCAATTGCTTATTATGAAGTCTTGGCCTCTTTTGTAAGACTGAAATACAATTTTTATATATGTTTTGATTTGAAGTATAATCTATATCAAAGCTCATTATTATAAGTGGTTATATATTTTTTATGAGTAAAATAAACTAAGATAACGGTCTGATGCATTTCCGGAATATGGTTTCCAGGCCCGCATTACTGCCTTTATCCAAAGATTCGATACTTGCAGACAACATTTCTTCATGGTTTGTGTGGCGTAGGTCAAAGGCATACCCGCATTTTAAGCATAGTTGCCGTGCAAATTCACGCTGACTGCGTCCGTTTCCTTCCCGGAAGGGGTGCAGGGCGTTTAAATCGGCATAATGCCCGGTGAAGATGTGAATAAATTCTTCGGGACGGTCTTTTGCACACTCACAGTTGTTATAATATGCCGGGAAAATGCTTTCCGTATAGCTCGGAATGAACCGCACCAGACAGAACAGGCTAGACTTTGCAATATTTACCGTCCGTGTTTTTCCAGCCCAGCTGTATAAATCCTGAAAGATGTGATGGTGGATGCGGCAGAGATGCTTATAATCAAAGCTCCCTCGAATGGGATTTTTGTATAGCTGTAGCAGGCGAATTGCCACAAGGCTGGTCTCCGCCGTAAGGAGCTGGTCTTTGTCATGGATATCCAGCTTATTCTTAAGTGTAGATGTACCCGGGTAGCAATATACCTTATCCATTTTGGTACTCCTTTTTGATTTCCTCAACGATCTGGTCTGTAGTTTTTCCACCTGTGGCAAGCTGCACCAGATGGTTATAAGCTTTTTCGTTAAGCGGCATATCCTCGATTGCCATTGTGGCGGCAACCTGGCCAATGTTATACTGCTGTTGTGGTGTTAATTTTGGCATAATCGAAACCTCCTAAAAAAACGTTAATAAACCCTTGTGTTATGATCCAATGTCTTATATAAATCAAATAAGAATCGAATAAAAATCGAACCCTTGTGTTATGATCCAATGTCTTATATAATAGATGCATAGATTTAATACCCCCACGCGATTTTGGGGGAATTTTATTATCATATAAAATGTCAAAGGGGGATAAAAACATGAAACAATGCAAACGATTACTGACACTTATCTTAATCATCCTGCTGGCAATCACAATGCAGCCTATACAAACGCATGCCGCAGCAAAACTAAACGCCACAAGCCGGACGCTCTATGTCGGCGAGTCCGCCTCACTGTACGTAACTGGGACAACGGCAAAGGTGAAATGGAGTTCTACCAACAAAAAAGTAGCCTCTGTCACACAAAAAGGCAAGGTCACGGCAAAACAGGCCGGCGCCGCGACAATTAAAGCAAAAGTAGCGAAAAAAACGCTGAAATGCAAAATTACTGTACAGACTAAGTTTGACGCAGACGCAGCTACCAAAAAGATCTCATGTACCCTACATAATACCGCCGATGGTGTAGTGGCCATTTTAAAAAACAACAATACCGTTACGGTTGGCTTAACAGCAAAGCTCGCCTATTATTCCAACGGCAATATCATAGACACAGCCAGCGATTTTAATTATGCATTTGAAGCCGGAAAAGAATGCGTACTGACTTTCCGCGCGCCGCAAACCGCGGATTACCAAACGGCCGAATACGACGATTACAAGATTACCATGTCTGTAAAAGAAAGCTCGAACCTGATCAGCCGCGTATCCCAAATTGATATAAACTCCAACATGGGCGTAGACAATATCAGCGCGGAAATCACAAACCGCTCGGATACAAAACTGGAAACTGTTCAGCTTACCTGCCTGTTTTACGACGCGCAAGGCCATATTATCGGATACCGGGAATCTTACGCGCACTGCGGCGAGCCGGGAAGTTCCGATTTTGTGACCTTCCGTCTACCATACGACGAAGACAGGCAT
>CASUON010000454.1 GCA_949457475.1 uncultured Lachnospiraceae bacterium | reverse complement strand
CCCGTCGGGCGGTCTGCCGCAGCCTGTAGACGTGCCCCCGTCGGGCGGTCTGCCGCAGCCTGTAGACGTGCCCCCGTCGGGCGGTCTGCCGCAGCCTGTAGACGTGCCGCAAGCGGGAGACGTGCCTCCGTCGTCGGGCCAGCTACAGCCGGGGGCCATGCATATAGGATGCGACATTGAGCGTATACAAAAATATAACCCTAAAATCGCAGCGCGTTTTTTTACAAAAACCGAGTACCACACGTTAGAAAGCCAGCAGCAGCCGGAACGGCAGCGGGAGCTGTTTTTTCGGTATTGGACACGGAAAGAAAGCGTATTGAAGCTGGCAGGGACGGGGATTGTGCTGCCGATGGACGTATTTGACGTCAGCCGGGGCGCTCAGGCTGATGTAAACTTTGAACGCCTGGAAACGTGGCGCCGGACGGCGCAGGGGGCTGGGGGGCCGGAGCGGGAAGAGGCGTTTTACATCTTGCGCGGGAAGGAATTGTATTTAAAGGAATACCGGATAGACGGTTATTGCATTGCGGTATGTAGTACGTATCATGATTTTACCGATCATATGGCTGTCGTCCGCCCGGCGGACTTATGGTAAAAAAAGCTTGCATTGCCGTCCGCCTTGTGATAAATTAGATATGTTGCGAGATGATTCTCAGAAAAAGAGATGGTCCTCTGATACCGGCAAGTATTAAGAACATCGACATATAGGAGGTTATAAAAAATGAATGCAGCAGAAATTATGAAAAATATTGAAACGTCCCAGATGAAAGAAACTGCGCCGCAGTTCCGTGTCGGGGATACTGTTAAAGTATACGGGAAGATTGTGGAAGGAAACCGCGAGAGGGTTCAGGTCTTCGAAGGGGTCGTGTTAAAAAAGCAGGGTTCCAGCAACCGTGAGACATTTACGGTTAGAAAGCTGTCTAACGGCGTAGGTGTGGAAAAGACATGGCCGTTGCATTCCCCAAATGTGGAAAAAGTAGAAGTGGTCCGCCGCGGTAAAGTAAGGCGTGCAAAACTGAATTACTTAAGAGGGCGTGTCGGCAAGCGTGCAAAGGTAAAAGAGCTGGTAAAATAGCAGGGATTGCGCTGCAGTTTACAGGCATATCTGTAAACTGCATTGTTTTTATGCACACGGCGCCCAAAGGAGACAGGTCAGCAGAAGTTGACAGGTGTCCGGCGCACGGGTAGGGAAACAATCTTTCCTGCTCGATTGCAGTATGTGGAGAGACAATTAGAAGGGACTGTCAAAGGAATAACCGAATGGGTTTTACGTATCTGTGCCGGTTGTTTTAAAACAGTTTCTCGGATTGTCTCTTTTTTCAAACGAAACGCGGTGAACAATGGGAAAACGTGGAAAAGGGCTTAATTTTGGAAAACGAAGAGAACGGAAAGTCAACCTGTCCCTGTTCCAGGAAATCCTGGTCTGGGCGTTAGAGATAGCGATTACGGTTATGATCGCGTATGTATTCGCGTATTTTTTTTGCGTGCGCGCAAGCGCCATCGGGCCGTCGATGTCTGCCTGTTTAGAAGACGGGGACGAGGTGTTGATTAACCGTTTTTCATATAAATTTATATCGCCGAAACCGGGCGATATCATTGCGTTCCTGCCAAATGGAAATACAAACACACATTATTATATCAAACGCATTATTGCCGTGCCAGGGGACAAAGTGCAGATTGTAGACGGGATTATCTATGTCAATGAAGAAGAGCTGCAAGAAGAGATCGAGGTTTCCCGTATCGAGGACGCGGGCCTTGCGGCAGAACCGGTCATGCTTGGGGAAGATGAGTATTTTGTGCTTGGCGACAACCGCAATAACAGCGAGGATAGCCGCTTCGCCAGCATTGGAAATGTAAAGGAAGATTATATTATCGGCAGGGTGTGGTTTACGATAGCGCCAAGGGATAAAATTGGCTTTGTAAAGTAGGAAGGACAAAAATATGCAGTTTCAGTGGTATCCAGGTCATATGACCAAAGCAAAGCGCCAGATGCAGGAAGATATCAAGCTTATTGACCTTGTAATCGAACTGGTTGACG
>CASUON010000453.1 GCA_949457475.1 uncultured Lachnospiraceae bacterium | reverse complement strand
CGCTCCCGTTTAGCATCTATGTACGGATGAAGCAGATTTTGCGCTATACAGATCTGGGAGAACTGACTGCAAACGAAGTCCTGTCGGTAAAAGTAGACGCAATGGTCGACGGGGTATGGGAAAATATGGGCGTCTTTGTGTTCCTATTTGCGGCCATAGCGCTTGTATCGGCCATGTTTTCTTTCGCGTATTTATTTACGTCAAGAAACTCAAATATGGTGCATACATTTCCGGTCGACCGGATGGGGCTGTTTTGTACCAATTATCTAACTGGATTGTTGTACCAGATGATACCGATGGTTATGGCGCTTGCCATTGGCCTGTTGATTTCCGCTTCGTTTGGGGCGTTGTCGGGCGTTGTATTACAGCAGTATCTGCTCTGGCTCGGGGTTGCGGCCATAGAAACCATATTTTTCTTCAGCCTGTCTGTCTGCGTGCTGATGTTTTCCGGAAACATGATTTCGGTGCCAGTTTTTTATGGAATCTTGAATTTCTTTTATGCCGGGTGCATGATGACGGCGGAAGCGATGATTGACAGTGTATGTTACGGCGTGTCTGCAAATCTGATGGAAATTGCTTCCAACAGCATCTTAACGCCGATGATTTATATGTACCGGCATATCCGGGTTGGGAAGGATAATCATGGGGCGTATGCGATGTATGGGACAAAAGAGCTGGCCGTTTACTTTGCGGCAGCGGTGGTGTTTGTCATTATTGCGGTGGTCGCGTATCAAAAAAAGCATATCGAGACTGCGGGGGATATTATTACGGTTGGATGGCTAAAGCCGATCTTCCGCTGGGGCACCGCGGTCTGCTTTTCCGCGGTAGGCGCGATCTTTTATACGCAGTTGACGTTTCAGACTTCCTTTATGTCTGTCCTTGTCAGCGGCGCGCTGATTGGCACATGCGTATTTTTTATTGCGCAGATGCTGATTGAATGTACCGTGCGGGTGTTTACCAAAAAGAGGGTGTATGAGGGCCTTGTTTATATGGTATGCATCTGCGCCGCATACATCGCGTTGGACGCAGATGTCTTTGGGGTGGAAAAAAAGGTGCCGGCGACGGATGAAATTGAGGCGGTCCGGATGAACGGAAGGCTGACGACGTACGCGATGTCCGCGGATGAGATTGCCTGGGCACAAGACATCCACAAGCAGATCATTGCGTCTAAAAAGCAGTTTGAAAATGCCGCGGGCCAGGATACCAGGTATTTTTCCCTGTATTATGAATTAAAGGACGGCAGCAGCCTGGAACGCGATTACCAGGTTCCGTTCTCGAAAGAGCCAGACAGTATATACGCGCAAATAGAAACGTATGCGAAAAACCCGAAGACGATATTGATGAACTATTTTGGCATCCATTATCCAGATATTGAAGTGACTGGGGCGTACGTACAGGATTATGCGGAGGATGGCGGCATGGAAGTCCGGGTATCGGAAGAAGACGCCAAAAAATTATATCGAGCGCTTGTAAAAGATATTGAGGAAGGAAATTTTGATGCGGAAGAGGCGGAGGAAGATATTGTGACGGCAGAGGTGTTGGAAAATATCTACCTTGTGTTTGAAGTATTGGATAAACAGGGCTTTTGCACACCGGAGGATTTGTTTTTTGACCGATTGATGATGGGAAACGACGGCCCGGCCAGGACGGAGGAAATCTGGCTTCGTCCGATGTATAAACATTTAATAAAGGAGCTGCAAAAACAGGGGTATTTGGATGAAAAATAAAGGGAACGCATAAGGAAATAGAATAAGAAGAGACCGTAAGAAGTAGATAAGAAAGTAAAAAGAAATAGGAAAGACAGTAAAATGATGTTGCAGAAAAATGGCCGGCCGCAAATGAATGCCGGCTATTTTTCTGCATTTTGCTGTTGTTACGCCCGTTTCTATAGTTGCTTTTCGCGGGGTGGGGATATGCAGAATATACTAAAAGAAAAATAATAAGTTGTTATCCGGCAGTTAAATTCTGGAATAGTTTTTAAGTTTTGTGCTACTCGGACGCTGGAACCAGGCCGCAAGCCCTCCCTGATGTTCCAG
>CASUON010000452.1 GCA_949457475.1 uncultured Lachnospiraceae bacterium | reverse complement strand
GAGGGCTTGCGGCCTGGTTCCAGCGTCCGGGTAGCACAAAACCTAAAAACTATTCCAGAATTTAACTGCGGGATAACAACCTATTATTTCTCATTTTTAAGGGATATCCCCACCCCATGAAAAGTAACGTCGGCAGAATCCATCAAACACGCCGGGCAGTTATCTGTATACATAACAATCCAAATTTTTCCACCGTTTTCTTCCGTGCACCGTGTCCCCGTCCCGTCGCACATGTATGGGCGGCTATTCGTATATGTAACAATCCAAGTTTTTCCAATACTCTTTTCCGTGCACGACGCCCCCGTCACACATGGAAACAGCTGCCGCCGATAAATTCCCGCAAAATAGAGTTCGGGCTTATATGTTCGCTAGGTACTGGCAAAAAATAATCCAGAAATTTTAACAGCCGTTTTGCCTGTAAATGCTCCGGGCTCTCCGGGCCGATCGCAAATAGCAGCGGTTCCGCATACATCTTTAAAACAGCCATTTCATAAATCAGCGCGGAATTAAACATCACATCCGCCTCTTCTTGGAATGGGAAAATATTGCGCTCCTCCCCACGCCGCACAGACTGCCACATCCGTATTGTACGCTCCGCCGACGAATTCCTCGTGCGCGCGTCACGCACAATACGCCTTAGCAGGCGTCCGTCGGTCGTTGGGATTGCGTTGTGCTCGTCCATATTGATCTGTGTGAGGGCGCTAATATAAATTTTAAATTTTGTCTCGGTCGGCAGCGTATGGGATAAACGGTCGTTCAATCCGTGGATTCCTTCAATAACCAAGATATCGTCCGCCCCAAGCTGCAGGTGGTCGCCTTTATACTCGCGTTTGCCGGATTTGAAATTAAAATGCGGCAAATCCACCCGTTCGCCTGCCAGCAGTTTTGTCATATCCGAATTAAACAGATCTATATCCACAGCCTCCAGGCATTCAAAATCATATTGCCCGTTTTTGTCCAACGGCGTCTTGTCGCGGTCGACATAATAATTATCCAGCCCGATTGGATGCGGCACCATGCCATGCGCCCGCAGCTGTATCGACAAGCGGTGGGAAAACGTCGTCTTGCCGGAAGAAGACGGCCCGGCGATCATAACAAATTTTTTATCCCGCTGCCCCGCGATCTGCTCCGCCAGCTTGCCAAGCCGCTGCTCCATTTCCGCTTCCTGCAGCAGTACGACGTCTTGTATCCGCCCTTTTACAATCTGTTCGTTTAATTCCCCGATCGTTGCAATCTGCATGCTTTTCGCCCAGGCGGCGGACTTCATCATAGTAACGTACAGTTTTTCAGACGTCTGGAACGGAGCTGTTTTTCTCGTATCTTCCCCCGGATAAACCAACACAAATCCGGCGCCGTATTTTACAAGGTCAAAATATTTCAGATATCCGGTCGAAGGCACCATATATCCATAAAAATAATCTTTGTAGCCCTGCATATCATACAGGTTTACATGGGAGCTCCTGCGGTAGTGGAACAGCCTTTCTTTATCTGTCATCCCATATTCATGAAATTTTGCGATTGCCGCATCCGTATGAATTGTATTTTTATGTATTGTAATATCCGCGTCCGCCAGCCGTACCATCTCTTCGCGCAGCTGTTCCAGCATCGTGTCGGTAACAGCCGCGCCTTCCGTTTCGCAATACTGCCCATTTCCGAGCGTATGCATCACACGGATGCGCACCTGCGTGCCATACAATTCAAACGCCGCCTTTTCCAGAAGCATCAGCATGCTGCGCCGGTATGCCTTGCGCCCGTTGACGTCCGCAGTCGTGATAAAATCCAGCGAACCGGCGGCATCCAGTACACGGTCTAATTCTTTTAATTTATTATTATGCACCACCAATACAATATCATCCGCATATTGCGGCTGGTATTCACGCGCAATCGCAAGAAACGGCGTCTGCTTGGCGTATTCCTTTTCTTCCTGTCCGATTCGAACTTTATACATGTTTTACCACCTTTTCCATTCTATCTATACAGCCAACAGGCCGCAACAGCCATGGGCGACCCCATTCAGCCGTCTCCATACGCTTTCCGCTTCACAATCTATACAACCTGAAACGGGCTGGCGC
>CASUON010000451.1 GCA_949457475.1 uncultured Lachnospiraceae bacterium | reverse complement strand
CGCAGGGATGTTAGAAATTCTTAGCATCCTGCATAACTTTGACATTCCTTTTTCACATTGCACATGCATATTTTCATGTACGGATGGTTCCCTGTATTATGTCCCAAAAATTCGTTAAAACCTCACAGTAAATTTATTTATTTTTGTGTAGTCCTTCCCGCTCTAGATACTAACTGCCTCCAGCACATAGATCCTAGACGCAAAATCTGTATATTGCAGGCTTTCTTCTGCTATTTTGCCCGCACTCCCGTCACAAGTCATGACGCCAGCATATAGCGGGTCGCATTCTTCCGGCAGCTGCCCCGCAGTCTCGTCGCTTGTAATCAGCCCCGCGTACATCAGCTCGTCCCCAAAATGGCAGTCGCCGGTTCTTACATTCCGATAGCAGTATGCCGGATGCAGCCCTTCCAGCCGAACCCTCGTATAGCTGGCGTTGGCCCGGCTAAGGATCCGGTACCAGCCGACCAGCGCTGTTTTTTTGTCTTCGCTTACGACCATCCAGGCAGCTTCATTCCCCTCAAACGGGCTTTTTAAACGGTAAAAAGTGCCGAATTGCAAAACCTGCCGGTATGTTTTCACAAATTCGATCTGCGCCATCACTTCTTTTATTTCTTCCGGCGTCAGTTTATTCAAATCCAGCTCATAGCCAAACGTGCCGAAGCACGCTACATTTGCCCTTGTGCAAAGCGGCGTATTCCGAAACACCTGATGGTTGGGCGTTACCGACACATGCGCGCCCATGCTGCTAAGCGGATAGCATGTCGACGCCCCATACTGAATCTTTAGCCGCTCCACCGCGTCGCTGTCGTCGCTCGTCCATGCCTGCGGCGCGTAATACAGCATACCGGGGTCAAAACGCCCGCCGCCGCTGGCGCACGATTCAAACAGCACATGCGGGAATCGCGCAGTCAGACGCTCATACAGATTATATACGCCAAGTATATAACGATGGTACACTTCCCCCTGGCGGTCCGGCGGCAGCGCTTTGGAATAGCACTCCGTAATGCAGCGGTTCATATCCCACTTAATATAGGATATGTTGGCGCCGCCAAGCAAATCCGACAGCTGACCGTAAATAGCGTCCACGACTTCCTGCCTGGAAAAATCCAGGACATACTGGTTGCGCCCATGCGATTCCCGCCTCTGCGGCGTCGATAAAATCCAGTCGGGATGCTGCCGGTAAAAATCAGAATCCTTATTTACCATTTCCGGTTCAATCCAAAGGCCAAATTTGAGCCCAAGCGCTTCGATACGCTCCGCAAGCCCGTTGACCCCGTCCGGCAGACGGGCGGGATTCGCCTTCCAGTCGCCAAGTCCTGCCCGGTCATTGCTTCGCGCCCCAAACCATCCGTCGTCCAGTACAAACAATTCGACCCCGCATTCCTTGGCCGTCTCCGCGATCGCAACCAGCCGTTCCTGCGTAAAATGAAAATACGTAGCTTCCCAGTTATTTATCAAAATCGGCCTTGGCCGGTCGCGCCAATAGCCTCTTGCCAAACGCCTCTGATATAGTTTGTGGAACGTCTGGCTCAAATGGTTCAGCCCCCGGTCGGTATATACCATGACTGCTTCCGGCGTCTGGAAGGCGGCTCCGCTTTCCAATTTCCATGTAAAAGTCTCCGGGTCTATCCCCACAAGCACCCGCAGCATTTCATGCGCGTCCACCTGCGCCTGAATCCGGAAATTGCCGCTGTACACAAAGGAAAATCCAATCGCCTCCCCCTGCCGTTCATCGGTGTGCGGGCGTTTTAATATCAGAAACGGATTGTGCTCATGGGAGGAATTGCCACGCATGCTCCCGATTGAGACAACCCCCGGCTCCAAGTTCCGGTTTTGGATATGGCACTCGCGCGCCCAGCATCCAGACAACTGCTGCCATATATAATGACAGTCCGGCAAATCCAAACAAAGGCTCATTGCGCGTGTAAGCTGTACCGGGCGCGCACCTCCGTTGCAAAAACGCACGCTGCGCGCAATAATCCCGCCCTGGGCAAAAATCGTATAGAGCAGTTCCGCCTGCACCATAGTAACCGGGTCTTCCAGCGTAACGCAAAGCGTCACTGCTTCCTGCCCGTCCTGCGTATATGTAGCCGGGCAGGAAGCAGTGACGCT
>CASUON010000450.1 GCA_949457475.1 uncultured Lachnospiraceae bacterium | reverse complement strand
AACTGCCTGCTCCGCACCACTGCGTCGTTAAAATTTCTAGTCGAACCACATCGCCATCGAAATTTTGCCTAGCATTGGTACGAACCAGACAGCTCCTTACTTTAATTTCTTTCTGGATGGAGTACTTGTCATGGCTTGCCAAATGGTTGCGCCCATGTGGTTGTTAGGCATAAATACGCATATGTAGTGTACGTAGATTGGCACGCAAAGAAAGATCGAAAGAAAAGATCGAAAGAAAAGATCGAAATTACGGGAAATGCCTGTTTTAAAGTATTTTTAAGGAGGAATCTGAAAAATGAAATTGGGCATAGTTGGACTGCCAAATGTAGGAAAAAGTACATTGTTTAATTCGCTGACGAAGGCAGGCGCAGAATCTGCAAATTATCCATTCTGTACGATCGACCCGAACGTAGGTGTTGTATCTGTGCCGGATGAACGGATTGACCGTCTGGGAGAATTGTACCATTCCAAAAAAATCATTCCAGCAGTCATTGAATTTGTAGATATTGCCGGGCTGGTAAAAGGCGCCAGCAAAGGGGAGGGGCTGGGCAACCAGTTTCTTGCAAATATCCGTGAAGTAGACGCTATTGTGCATGTCGTGCGCTGTTTTGAAGATGACAATATTGTGCATGTAGACGGCAGCATTGACCCGGCAAGGGATATAGAGACCATTAACCTGGAGCTTGTTTTTTCGGATATTGAGATACTGGAACGGCGAATCGCAAAAATTGCAAAACAGGCAAAGATGGATAAAACGGCTGCCAAAGAGCTAAAGTTTGCAGAAACGTTGAAAGGATACCTGGAAGAGGGGCGGCTGGCGAAAACATTTGCAGCAGGAGAAGACGAAGATGAGGCTGCCTGGTTTGCCTCTTATAACCTGTTGACGGCAAAACCGGTGATATACGCGGCGAATGTTCAAGAAGACGACCTGGCGGACGACGGAGCGTCGAACGCGCATGTAGGCAATGTGCGCAAGATGGCGGGTGAAGAAGGCAGCGAGGTATTTGTCGTCTGCGCGCAGATTGAGCAGGAAATTGCGGAACTGGACGACGACGAGCGCAGTATGTTTTTGGAAGAGCTGGGGTTAAAAGAATCTGGCCTGGACAAGCTGATTAAAGCCAGCTATCAGCTGCTCGGCCTTATTAGCTTTTTAACGTCCGGGGAAGATGAGACGAGGGCATGGACGATCCGGAAGGGGACAAAGGCGCCCCAGGCGGCTGGCAAGATTCATACAGATTTTGAACGTGGGTTTATCCGCGCGGAAGTCGTTTCCTATGAAGACCTGATCGCAGGTGGAAGCATAGCGGCCGCAAGGGATAAAGGCCTTGTACGCCTGGAAGGAAAAGAGTACATTGTAAAGGACGGCGACGTCATTGTGTTCCGTTTTAACGTCTAAACGCATACAATAATAAAAAACGGGTGTTGGTCTGTTATGCGTTTACGTGAATTACAGGAAAAGACCGTAATCAATGTCAAAAACTGCAAATGCCTAGGCAATGTGATCGACTTGGACTTGGATGAAAAGGACGGGTGCGTCCGGGCGCTGATCCTGCCAGGCCCCGGCCATTTCCTTGGGATATTCTGCCGGGAGTACGAATTGTTCATTCCGTGGTGCGATGTAAAAAAAATCGGCCCAGATATCATCCTTGTAGATGTGGATGAAAAAGAAGCAACCCATAAACTGTAGAAAGAAAGCTGCTTTTCTAAAATATGCATTTTGGAAAAAACACATTCTAGAATTTTGTTGACAGATCAAGCTGCAAAGGTTAAACTGAGCCTATAGGCATCTGTTCCCTGCGGTATGATAAGATGTTGATAATTACAAGAGAAGACGCATCATATGCCGAAGGGGGTACAAGGCTAAGCGGATAGTTCTATAAGATGGATTGGGAGGGGGAACACAATGAAGTGTCCATTTTGCAGTAGTGACAACACACGGGTCATTGACTCCAGGCCTGCAGATGACAATAATTCTATACGTCGGCGCAGATTGTGCGATGAATGCAAAAAACGGTTTACGACTTATGAGAAGGTTGAGACAATCCCATTGATCGTTATGAAAAATGACAGTAAGAGGGAGCAGTATAACCGGGCGAAGATTGAAGCGGGCGTGTTGCGCGCCTGCTA
>CASUON010000449.1 GCA_949457475.1 uncultured Lachnospiraceae bacterium | reverse complement strand
TTTCTTACATCCCGAAGCCGGAACATCCGGGAGGGCTTGCGGCCTGGTTCCAGCGTCTGGGCAGCACAAAACTTCCCCCCCGTAAAAAGTGACTACCGATGTATCAAAAACGGCTGTATAGGGCTTTCTATGAGTTGTCAGAAACAAAAGAATGTGGTAGAATCTTGTTATGGAAAAAATTTATGATATCGCCGTAATCGGCGCAGGGGCATCCGGGCTTATGGCCGCTATTACCGCGGCCAGGTCTGGCGCTTCGACAATCGTGCTCGAGCATATGCCGGTTGCCGCAAAAAAAATACCGGCAACCGGCAACGGCAAGTGCAATTATACAAATAAGGATCAACAGCTGCAAAACTATTACTGCGAAGAACCGGATTTTGTACAGACGGTACTCACGCAGTTTTCTTATGCGGATACGCTGGCCTTTTTTGATGCGCTGGGCATACGTCCGGTGCAAAAAAACGGCACCTGCATATATCCGGAGAGCGGGCAGGCTTCTTCCGTAAGGGAGGCGCTTTTGGCGGAAATCGAGCGTTTGCATATCCCGCTGCTTGTATCCGTTGGCATACGAAATATACAGAAAATAAAAAATACTTTTAATAATACTTTTAAAAATACTTTTATCGATATATTTCGGATAGAATCCAAAGAACAGGCTTTTTTTAGCAGGGTCTGCATACTGGCGACCGGGGGAAAAGCTGCTCCAAAGACAGGAAGCGACGGCAGCGGATACCTGTATGCAAAAAAACTTGGGCATACATTGCGAAGCCCGCTGCCGGCGCTTGTACCTCTGGAAACGGAGCGCCAACAGTTCCCGCTGCCGGCCGGAGTACGTATTTATTGCAAGGCTTCGTTGGTCGTCCACGAAACAGTGCTTGGAATCGAGCAGGGGGAGCTGCAAATTACGGACTACGGCATATCCGGTATTGTGATCTTCCAACTAAGCCGTCTGGCAGCCGCCGCGCTTGCGAAAAACCAAAGGGTACATATCGTGCTGGATTTTAAACCGGACATGTCGCCAGAAGAGTTATATTCTTATTTAAGAAATAGGACGCAGAGCATTTATCATGCACATAAGACAATTACGCAATGTCTGAACGGATTTTTGCCCGATAAGCTGGTCAAAACCGTGCTGCAAAACGCGGGGCTGCCCGTAACGGCAAACTGCGCCGCATGTAGCAAAAAACAGCTTAGGCGGCTATCGCAAATATTAAAAGGATACCGCATCCAGGTGAAAAACACAAAAAAATTCGATGCCGCGCAGGTAACTACAGGCGGCATCCCCATATCCGAAATCAACCAGGAAACTATGGAATCAAAAATAATATCTGGATTGTATTTTTGTGGTGAAATCATTGACGTAGACGGAAAATGCGGCGGCTACAATCTGCAGTGGGCGTGGTCAAGCGGATTTGTAGCCGGCAAACACAGTGCGGCGAAATGCGAATCTGACGGAGGCAGACACTGCGCGCATAAAGACATTTCTGACATTGACATTCGGTTGCACAACGCCGTGCAAGACGAATTTAAGAAAATTACGAAGGGAAGAAAAGGAAGGGCAGGGGAAAACGATGATTCGAATGCAGCAGATCAAAATGCCAATCAAACATACCGTAACAGAATTGGAGCAAAAAATCCGTAGGCTTCTCCGGCTATCGCCGAAGCAGGACTTTACTTACCGCATCTGGAAACAGTCGATCGACGCCCGCCGAAAAAATGAAGTCTCTTACGTCTATACAGTAGACGTAACGATAGCGGATGAAAAAGCGGTCGTACAAAACTTGCAGCATATACAGGCAAATGCAACTAGCGGCCATAAGAATCATAGCTCTAATAACAGCTATCAGAATCGCAGCCGCAGTCATAATATTAACAATAAAATTATTATGTTAACTACAGAAGAGAAATATCAGTATACCCCTTCCGGAACCTATACATTGCCTTTCCGTCCCGTGATCGTCGGAAGCGGCCCAGCAGGGCTTTTTTGCGCCTACCGTCTGGCACAGGACGGCTACTGCCCAATTGTCATAGAACGCGGGAAAAAAGCGCAGGAACGAGAGCAGGATGTTGCGGCCTTTTGGCAAACCGGAATGTTGAACCCATCGTCAAACGTACAGTTTGGCGAAGGCGGGGCAGGCACC
>CASUON010000448.1 GCA_949457475.1 uncultured Lachnospiraceae bacterium | reverse complement strand
GCGTACAAGATTTTGTCCATAAATACAGGGCCCAGTTCGACTGCTTTATCGAACAGCACACATTCGTCGTTCGGATTTTAGTCCCCCTCCCGTGAAGAATCGGCCCCCTTCTGTGAAGAACGGGAAGACAAGCCGTTGTTATTATCTGCTATAATAACAACGGTATTTTTTGTGTTGTCGTAAGCAAAAACAGAACACAAGGGGGAAAACAAATGAAATTACGAACAAAAATCATGCTGATCGCACTGTTTCCCGTATTTATCCTGGGGATCAGCGCCTATATCCTGTCCGCAAACCGCACGGCCAGCGGGATTTACGACGAAGCATACAACGGGATGCACGCGGCGGCCTTAGCTGTCAGGGACATTTTTGAAATCGGCAACCCCGGGCCTTACGCTACCGATGAAAAAGGCGACCTGTGGAAAGGCGAGACGCTAAACATTTCCCAGTCGTCCGCAATCGTAGACCATATCAAAGACAAAACGGGCATGGACGTAACGGTCTTTTGGGGCGATACCCGCATACTGACCTCGATTACCGACGCGTCCGGGCAGCAGCAGATCGGCACGCAGGCGCCTTCGGCTATTACGAACAAAGTGCTATATGGCGGCGAATATTATTTAGACCACAATGTAGAAATACTCGGCACCAAATACATCGCATGCTACGTGCCGTTTTTCCAAGACGGCACCAACCAGCCGGTCGGCATGGTCTTCCTTGGCAAGCCGCAGGAAACGGTGCAGGTAATTATTAAAAAAATCCGCCTAGAACTGCTGCTTGCGATCGCTGCCGTCCTCGCCGTAACTGCGGCCATCGTCACAATACTAGTCAACCGGATCGTATCGGCGATGGGAAAAAGCATGGGGCTGCTACAGCAGATATCGGAAGGCGACCTGGCCGTGCAGGTAGACCCGCAGCTATTAAAACGCCCGGACGAGGTCGGCATGCTTGGCAAAGAAATCCTGCAGTTGCGCAACAAGCTCCAGGTGATTATTGATGTACTAAAAAATAAAAGCGCGAACTTGGATGTGGCGTCCGCGTCATTAAAGGAGCACTCCCAGACCATCCTCGAGCTGATGAAAGGGATCGACCAGTCTTCCCAGGAACTGTCCGTAAGCTGCATCAGCCAGGCCGACGACGCGGCAACCGCAGGCAGCAGCGTCACGCAAATGGGGGAAATGATTAATACCAATATACTGGAAATCCGCAAAATGCATGAGATTTCCAGCCAGATACAAAATATGTCAAAACAGACCGCCGCCGAGCTTATGGAATTAAACAACGAGATGAAGCGGGTACGTACCTCTATCGAATACTTAAGCCACCAGACGACGCTGACAAAAGAATCCGCGGACAATATCAGCACAGCGACCGAGTTGATCGCCGCGGTGGCGTCCCAGACCAGCCTCCTTTCTTTGAACGCCTCGATCGAAGCCGCCAGGGCCGGCGACTTGGGCAAAGGCTTCGGCGTCGTGGCAAGCGAAATACAAAATTTATCCGTCCAGGCAAACAGTTCGGTAGACGATATCCGCAAAATGGTAGAAACCTTAACGGAAAATTCTTCCCACGCCATGAAACGCATGGAAGAAGTCCGCACTATCATCAAGAGCCAGGAAAACAGCATCCAAAAAGCCGGTCAGGTATTCGAAAACGTCAAAAGCGGCATCCTCGAATCTGTCAGCCATATGGATATCATCCTCTCAAAATCCGATACGATGGACCAGGTACGTACCGAAATGGTATCCATTGTACAGAATTCCGCCGAAACGGCGCAGGAAAACGCAGCCAGCATACAAGAAATGATGGCGGTGCTGGAAAGCGCCTACGAAGAAATCCAGACGCTGTCCGAACAGACTGGCAAGCTGACCGAACTATCCGAACAGATGAAGGAAAGCGTGGCTGTATTTAATATGGAAGAACTCTAATTATATAGATTTTTCTCCTTTCATTATTTTTATTACCTTCTTTTTCTGCTGGTGCCGCGGGGGCAAAGCCCCCGCGGCACCGGCATTTTCTTCTGTCCTTCCGTCCGTCTTCCTGGCAAGTTTATCCCCTGTACGAAACATTCCCGCGCTTCTTTTGGTCGTTTCCCGGCCAACGGCCGCTTTGGCTCTTTCACTCTTTTGGTCGTTTCCCGGCCAGCGG
>CASUON010000447.1 GCA_949457475.1 uncultured Lachnospiraceae bacterium | reverse complement strand
AAGCGCTCACGAAGGAAATCCTGCAATTTAATCCCAAAATTACAGAAAAGAAGCAAATCGAAAACGGCTCCAACACACAAGGCGGCAGCCTGGGTGAATTTTCCATGCAGGATATCCACGGGCAGGACTATACCAACGATATGTTTAAGGACTATCAACTGACTATGGTCAACGTATTTACGACCTGGTGCTCCCCTTGCATCAATGAAATTCCAGACCTTCAGAAATTATATAATGAAATGGAAGGCCAAGGCGTCAATGTCGTCGGCATTGTCCTCGACGCAATAGACGAATCCGGAAACGTAAACGAAGAAGCGGTGGAAAAGGCCAAGCTGTTGGCGGAACGCACAAAGGCCTCCTATCCATTCCTGATCCCTGACGCAAGCTACCTCAATGGCAGGCTGCAGGGGATCGACGCGGTTCCCGAGACATTTTTTGTAAATAAAAACGGCGATATCACCGGACAGACCTATTCTGGCAGCCATCCGCTGGAAGACTGGAAAAAGATCGTAGAAACCGAGCTTGGCAATTTAACAGGAGATGGAGAATGAACGTTCAGACGCGCCCTGACTGGCGCGGGCTGTGTGCGGCGGCCCTAGGCCTTGCCATGATGGCATATGGAATTTACCGTGGGGAGATGAAAGTCGTCCTGGAAAAAGCAATCAATATATGTCTGGAGTGCATTGGAATTGGATAATAAAGCAGAATCAAAAAATAAGAAAAGAAACACGAAAAAGGACTCGAAACGAAATACTGGCAAGAACATAACCGCAACAAAAACTGATATGGGCAGAAAATCAAAGCATAATTCAAGTCAAAAGTCAATAAACGAATGGCCGCGCCACCGCATCCAGGCGTTGTGGGCATTGTTGACAAACAGCTACCTGGCAGGATTTATCCAAGGGAGGATTTACAAGGGCCCGCTTAAAAACTTCTGTGTCCCGGGGCTTAACTGCTATTCCTGCCCCGGGGCGTTGGGTTCTTGTCCCATCGGCGCCATGCAGGCAGTGATCGGTAACTGGAATTTTAAATTTGCATTTTACATATCTGGATTCCTTATATTTATCGGCGCATTGACCGGGCGGTTTGTATGTGGATGGCTATGCCCGTTCGGGCTTATCCAAGACCTGCTGCATAAAATCCCGTTTCCAAAAAAGGTTGGGACATTCAAGGGCGACCGCCTGCTTCGAAAACTGAAATACGTTATCCTATTTTTATTTGTCATCTTACTGCCTTTATGCCTTGTAGATGTACTTGGGCAGGGCGCGCCGTATTTTTGCAAACTAATCTGCCCCACCGGGACACTGGAAGGCGGCATCCCGCTTGTCCTGTTAAACCAGTCGATGCGTAGCGCCCTTGGATGGTTATATATATGGAAAAATGTTCTGCTTGCCATTACTATCTTTTTATCCATCCTAATCTACCGGCCGTTTTGCAAATATATCTGCCCGCTGGGCGCGGTCTATTCGGTATTCAACCCAATTGCCGCATTCCGCTACCGGATTGACCCGGATGCATGCACAAACTGCGGCGCCTGCAATAAAGTTTGTAAAATGAACTTAGAACCGGCAAAAGAAATAAACCATCCAGAATGCATCCACTGCGGCCAGTGCAAAAAAGCCTGCGGCGCACACGCAATTCATTAACATATGTTTTGTTTCACAGATAAGTAGCTATCTGGTATAACTTTTATTTTTATGCAAGGGCACCCTATAAATGCGGTTTTATTTTAATTTTTATTTTGATTCAATTTAAATTCAGTTTTAACTCATTTTTAATTTAGTTTTAATTCAAATACCCCCTGGTTTTACCATACCGTTAAAACCAGGGGGTATTTTATAATTATATTCTTAATTCCCTTTTCCAATTTCTACTTACTATATTGCATTTGCATTTGAAATCCCTTCGCTTTTCCTTTTCTCTATTTGCTGTATTATATTTATATTCGAAATCCCTTCGCTTTTGTCTCCTCTTTACTTGCCATTATTATACCACAAAATCCCAAAAAAGAAAAGGCTGTTATCGCATGGAAAGCAATGCTATAATCGTTCCCATAGTTACTTTTCGGGTGGGGATATGCAGAATATACCAGAATATATAGAAAAAGAAAAATAATAGGTTGTTATCCGGCAAAACGTGCATATTTTTGTATCCCG
>CASUON010000446.1 GCA_949457475.1 uncultured Lachnospiraceae bacterium | reverse complement strand
GAACATCCGGACGGGCCTGCTGCCTGGTTCCGGCGTCCGGGATACAAAAATATGCTCGGGACGGAATACCCTTTACACCTTCCGCCACATCCGCTATAATAGAACCAGCCAGGCAACGAAACGCCGGCGGCAACAATAACAATTACAAACAGAGAAGATTGGAGAAGGCATTAATGATACGGGTAGCAATATGTGATGATGATTATGGGGACTTACACTACCTGCAGGAAATAGTCGCCGGGTATGGCGCACGCATGGAGCTGCGCCTGTCGGTCAATACGTTCGGCCAGCCAAAAGACCTGGAAAACCAGCTCCTGCAGGGCAGCAGCTATCAGATTTATATTCTCGACATGCTGATGCCGCAGATCGACGGCATCGAAATCGGTCAGGCCATCCGCCGGCAGGATGCGCATGCAACAATCATTTACCTGACCTCTACCATCGATTTCGCCTACCAGGCATTTGGCGTATACGCGCAGAGGTATTTATTAAAACCGCTAAAAGAAGACGAACTGTACGAAGCGATGGACTTTGCAGTCGCAAACGCGTTCCAAACGCAAATGGCATTACACGTAAAAACGGCGGACGGCATACAGCAGATTTTTTACCATGACATTGAATATGTGGAAAACGCTTCGCGGGCATTGCATATCTTTGCCGCCGACGGAACCGAAACCGTCAGCCGTCTGTTGCGGAAATCTTTTGAGGATGACATCGGCAGCCTTTTGAAAAGCGACAGCTTTATCCAGCCCCACAAGTCTTTTATCGTCAACCTGGCTTTTATCAGCCTCTATGGCACGAACCAGATCACAATGCGTAGCGGCACGCAGATACCGATCAGCAAAAGCCGCAAGACGGAAGTAAAACGCGCATATTTAAAATATATGTGTGAAAACTATTGAATTTCAAATATTGGGATACAAACATTGGCATACAAATGATGGAAAGGGTATAAAATGAAAATTTTTCAACTGTGGATTGTATTCAATTCCTGCGTATTCATGATGATATATTTTCTGACATTCCTTTTACTGAAATATAACTATGTACGGTCTGCCTTGATCTGTACGATCGGTACGGCGTTTGCCACGATACAGGAGGTGTTTCGGATATATTATTTGTTCGACGCCGTCTGGCCCAAAATCTTTGTAACAGCCGCAAATATCGTAACCGTGCAAGCCTGCGCAATGGTGCTCGCAAAGAAAAAGGACAGTTATACGCTATTTATCGGATTCAGCTCGTCAATCTTTGTACTGGCCGGGAATATTACTTCCTGCGCCGTTCTTTTGCTGTCACAAAATTACTTTTTTGCAATGGCTGTATGTACACTTGTCAATGCAGCTGTTTTTTTATGCATGAACGGTACGATCCGGGAAATCTGCCGGACGATTCTTAGCAAAGAAATTACCATATGGATGTGCGTCATCCCGGCAATGTATTATATTACATTTTTCTTGATGCTGTACTTCCCGGTATTTTTTTCCCAACGCCCGGAAAGCCTGTTTTCCGCCTGCTCGCTGCTAATAACAGTCGTCGTCATGTACGTGCTGCTCATCCAGTACATCTATGCCAAATCCGGCGAAAAAAATCTATTATGGCGCAACCGCGAACTGCACGCATACATCCACGGCATCGAATTCCAGTCGGAAGCCGCACAAGTAGCGGTCCAGGATTTAAAAATCCTGCGCCACGATATGCGCCACAAAGACCAGCTGTTGATCGAACTGCTGAACAGTCAAAAATATGACGAGGCAAAACAGATACTGCGCAAACATATCGAATACATAGACCATACGCAGATAGCCGTATACAGTGAAAACATTGTATTAAACAGCATTTTATCCGGCATGGCCAAAAAAGCAAAAAAGCTTGGCGTTCATTTGCAGATTTCCTGCGCGGTGCCAAAACAGCAGGAAATCAACGACTACGACCTTGCGATCGTAACAGCAAACCTGATCGAAAACGCCGTACAGGCGGCGGCGAAGCAACCGCCCGGCGAACATTTTGTCCTGCTTACTATAAAAAACCGCACTGGGAAAAATTTTTTCCTGGAAATCAAAAACCCGTGCCATGAAACAGTCCGGTTTTCCAAACGAACCGGGCTGCCAGTTTCCGCGCAGGGCAGCGAACACGGCTATGGCATGAAAAGCGTACAAGA
>CASUON010000445.1 GCA_949457475.1 uncultured Lachnospiraceae bacterium | reverse complement strand
CCGGCCCTCCCGCCAGCAACATCCGCATCCAGGGGGCCAGAGGCGATGAGCCAAGGGATACATGATGTGCATCAAGATACTGCGACATGATGTCAGTATATATAAAAAAGGAGAACGACCGTAAAAATATGTCTTTAATATATATAGGTTCATTCCCGCCAGAATATGGCGGGGTAACGGTAAAGAATGACAATTTGTATACGGCGATCAGGCAGAGGGCAGAGATCAGGAAAATAGACCTTAGCCTCATAAAAAAGGGAGATATGAAAGAGACATTCCGTCTGATCTCATCTTTGGTTAAACGTAAGGATTCATTTGTAATTGGCGTTTCTGGAGGAAAAACAAAAAAACGTTTCTGCCACTTGATGTACCTTGTCAACAGAAGAAGCATGCAGGCATCCATCCTTATCGTTATGGGAGGGACGGCATCCAAAGACATAGCGAAGGACAAAGCATATCAAAAGTATGTAAAAAACTTTAAGACCGTCTATGTCGAAACAAAGGGTATGCGCAAAGAACTGCTAGAAGCCGGCGTAGAAAATGTTGACATATACCCGAACTGCAGGTTTAAACCAGTAAAGTTTCGGGCAAAGGAGCGGCGTGGCGGAGGGTTGCGGTGTGTATTTTTCTCCAATATTCATAAAGAAAAAGGCGTGGATATCATATTGGAAACTGCGCGGATGTGCCCCCAAATATCATTTGCCTTTTATGGCGGGATAGCCCCTGGTTATAAAGACGAGTTTATGGACTGCATTGCCAGGCGCTGCAATGTCGTATACAAAGGTGAATTTACAGGCACAAATGAAGAGCGGTATGTTGAGCTGTCTAACTATGACATCCTGCTTCTTCCAACCAGGTGGAAGTCCGAGGGAGTACCAGGAATTATTGTAGAAGCCAGGATCGCGGGGCTTGTGCCAATTGTGACAGATCATAATTATAATAAAGAACTGGTCGCAGATGAAAGCGACGGTATACTGCTTAAATATAAAAAAAGCCCAAAAGAACTATCCAAAAAAATCATCCGGTTATGTACAGACGAAACGCTGTATCTTAGGCTTAGGGATAATAGTATGGAGCGGGCGGAAGAGTACTATATTGAAAATTATATCGATAAGATGATGGACGGCTTAATTACGTCGGCTCAAAACAAAAACCAGTTGTAGGAAGGTAGGATTAGGATGCAGTTTGATTTATATTATCCGGATCATGCTACTTCGGATGTAACAGATGGCATAGTAGAAGTTATTTGCGATGGAGTAGCAAGAGCCGGGCATCAAATGAACCAGATCAGCAAACTAAAAAAACAAAAACAAATATCTTTCAAACATAAGACTTTTCATAAATGTAGAAGTCATCGCCAAAAGATTGGCGATACGAATGATATTAGCGGTACGAATGATATTAGCGGTACGAATGATATTAGCGATATGAATAAAGCTATTATTGTAATTGATCTGATATCCGCCCTAAAAGCAAAGCTGTGCGGATATCAATTTATTATTTGCTGGGTGCAGGGGATCCTACCGGAAGAAAGCTACTACAGGCACAAATCGAAGCTGCGGTTTTCTATACTGTCTGCAATTGAAAAAATGGGGTTGCAGGCAACGGATATTCCCATTTTTACTTCTGCGCAGATGCGTAGCCACTATCGGAGAAAGTACGGGATTGCTAAAAAAGTAGATTATATGATACCATGTTTTAATGAAGAAATACATAAAGATGCATTTACGGATCAAAGATACCAGGGCAATACGTTTCTTTATGCCGGACGGCTTAGCGTGTGGCAGTGTTTTGAACGGACGGTGGCTTTGTATAAAGAAATAGAAAAAAGGATACCGGATGCAAAATTTTTGATTTTGACGCATGAAAAAGAACAGGCAAAAATATTCTGATGCAGTTGGTAGTTTTGAGGAAAGAGCGGCCAATAACCAATACTGCGTTTGTGAAAATGACAAGCATTTTTGGGAAAAATTAATGGTACTTTGTAATACAAAGATACAGGGCGAGGAGGTTTTCAAATCCTATGAAAAAGATTTTGGCAAATACTATTCCAAAAAATGGCATGGGGGGGTATTGCCAGAATATTGAAAACAGTGCGGACAATTTAGGCTCTTCCCCTGAGCTGTCGGTAATTATCCCTGCATATAATATGGAAAGGTATCTGGAACGATGTAT
>CASUON010000444.1 GCA_949457475.1 uncultured Lachnospiraceae bacterium | reverse complement strand
ACAAAATGTGAAGCACATCTTACGGAAAGCATTTTTCAAACACGCTCTAGTCTAAACGGCAACGCCGCACGCGTAAAAGTTCTTTTTAGGCATTCTTTTTGTTCGAAATTTATGTTAAAATAAATTTTCAAACACACGTTAGGGGAGAAGGTGTCATTTTATAACCGCAAAAATGGGAATAAAATGGAATTATATAATTATGGAGGTGGATTTATGGAATTAGACCAAGAAAAATATTTAACGCTGCTTGCTGAAAAATACCCGACGATCCAGACTGTTTGCAGAGAGATCATCAACTTAAGCACCATCTTAAATCTTCCAAAAGGGACGGAGCACTTTATGAGCGACCTCCACGGGGAATACGAGGCGTTTTACCATATCTTAAACAACTGCTCCGGCGTCATCCGGGAAAAAGTAGACATGCTGTTTAAAGACCTATTATCAGACGCAGAACGTGAGCAAATTTGCACGCTGATCTATTATCCAAGGGAAAAACTGGAACTGATCCGAAAAGATATCATCAACCGAAGAGAGTGGTACCGCGAGATATTAAGCGAACTAATCGAAATCGCTAAAACGCTTTCCTCAAAATACACGCGCTCCAAAGTCCGCAAAGCGATGCCGGAAGAATTTTCCTACATTATTGACGAACTGCTGCATGCGCAAAAAGACGAAGACGACAACCAGGTCGTCTACCACCGCAAAATATTAGAAACGATTATCGAACTAAACAATGCCGAAGAATTTATTGTCGCACTTGCCGCGCTGATCAAACGGCTTGCTGTTAACCGCCTGCACATCGTAGGTGACATTTTTGACCGCGGCGCCTGCGCCGACCAGATTTTAGACTTGTTAATGAAATACCATTCCCTGGATATCGAATGGGGAAACCATGATATTTTGTGGATGGGCGCTGCCGCCGGCAGTAAAGCCTGCATCGCCAACGTCATACGCAACAACCTAAAATACGACAATACGGAAATTTTAGAAAACAGCTACGGCATCAGCCTTCGCCAGCTAACGCTCTTTTCCGAAAAACTGTACCCGGACATCGATCCAATGGAAGCCGCCGCAAAAGAGATTTCCATCCTCATGTTCAAGCTGGAAGGCCAGATCATCGCCCGCCATCCGGAATACGAAATGGATGACCGCAAGCTGCTCCACCGGATCAACTGGAAACAGCACACCATTGAACTGGAGGGACACATATATGAACTGACAGAAACGGATTTCCCTACGGTCGACCCCGCGGACGCCTACCGCCTTACCGCGGAGGAAGAAGCCATTATTGACGAACTCTGTATGGAATTTGTCAATAGCAGCCGCTTGAGCGAACACATCCATTTCCTATATAAAAAAGGCAGCATGTATAAAACATACAATGGCAACCTATTATACCACGGATGCATCCCGCTGGACGACGAGGGCAATTTCGAAGGCATCTGCATCGACGGAAGAATGTACAAAGGCCGCGCCTATTTGGACTATGCGGACAAGACAAGCCGACGCGCCTATTTATCCGGCAGGAAACAGTCCGATCTGGATTTTATGTGGTATTTGTGGTGCGGCAGGAGATCCCCATTATGCGGCCGCAATATCAAGTCTTTTGAACGGACTTATATCGCCGACCCGTCCGTTTGGCAGGAGGAATCCGACCCTTATTATAAATTTTATGAAACTGAAAAAACGTGCAATATGATTTTACGGGAATTCGGCCTTTATTCGCCGATGTCCCACATTATCAACGGGCATACGCCGGTACGCACCGGAAAAGGCGAACTCCCGGTGCGCGCAAACGGAAAGCTGATGGTCATTGACGGCGGCTTCTGCCGCAGCTACCACAAAACGACCGGGCTTGCCGGCTATACCTTGATCTATAATTCGCACGGCATACGAATCAAGGCGCACCAGCCGTTTGAAAATGTCTATGCGGCGCTACGGGAAAACAAAGACATTGAATCCGATACCGAACTCGTGGAAACGGAAAGCGAACGCGTCCTTGTAAAACACACCGACGACGGGAAACGGATTATCGAAGATATTGAAGGGCTGAAAAAGCTGTTGAACGCTTACCGTGACGGCAGCATCGAGCAGGGGAACAGCTTATATGAGACATAATTTATTAGTTGCTTTTGTATCCCGGACGCCGGAACCAGGCAGCAGGCCCGTCCGGATGTTCCGCTCC
>CASUON010000443.1 GCA_949457475.1 uncultured Lachnospiraceae bacterium | reverse complement strand
CGCAGCGTTGGCGTCTTGACCAGTACAAACGAAGAAGCGTTAAAAGTATTCGGCCTGCTGTTAGAACAGGGGCGCAGGGCGAAGCTGATCCAGTCCAATACTGATTTTTCACTCTATAACCTTGTGGAAATCCGTTTCTTTTTACAGACGTTGAAAAAACAGGCAGCGTCGCCGATCGCCCCTGAAGCGGCTTGGCAGGATGTGAAGGCCGAATTTCAAAAACGCTACGCAGACAGCGCGTGCCTCCCAGTATGCCTGCGCCTGTTGGAAACGTTTGAGCAGCTGAATGAGAAGAAATACCTATCCGACCTGGAGGAATTCGTCCGGGAGTCCAAACTGGAGGATTTCTACCAGGCGGACCATAAAGCGGTAGCCGTATCAACGATCCATAAAGCAAAAGGGAAGGAATTCGACGTTGTACATTTGTTATTAAACCAGGTGCAGCCCGCTTGCGCGGAAGACTGGCGCAAATTGTACGTGGGGATCACCCGGGCGAAACAGGAGCTGTATATCCATACGAATTCGCCGTGCCTGGACGGCATTACGGCGCAGGGGGTGGAGTGGGAAGAAGACGCCGGCGCATATGGCGCGGCAAAAAAAATCATTTCCCAGCTCGGGTATAAAGATGTGGTACTGGACTTTTTTAAAGAAAAACGAGAGCAGATGCTTATGCTGCGCAGCGGCGCAAAGCTGCGTGCAGACCGGTACGGGCTGTATTGCAATGGACAGAAGGTCGTACGCTATTCCCGCCAGTACCAGGAAAAAATAAAGAAGTTCTATGCGGCGGGCTACGAGATGGCCGGCGCGAAAATCCGTTTTATACTGGCCTGGAAAGGGAAGGGGGATGCGCGTGAAAGCGTGATACTGCTGCCAGACATTGATTACCACAAAGTATAAAGAAGAGGCGGCAGAGCGAGCCGCCGTACCTTTTTAGCCAAAATTTTTCTACTGTAAATTTCGGCGACCTGCAATATAATGCCAGATATATATTAAGAAATGTTATAAGATGCAAGTAAAAATAATTTTGATCAAAGGAGGAGCAACCATGGCACAATTACACTGTAATTTTTTCTCTTATTCACTCGGATACGGCGTGGATATCCAGGTAATACTTCCCAGTTTAAGCCCCTGCGATATGGACCGGCCGCAGGCGCGGACCCATACGCTGACCGCAAAATATCCGGTGCTGTACCTGCTGCACGGCCACGGCAATGATTATCTGTGCTGGAGCCGGTTTACTTCGATGGAACGCTACGCGGAGGAGCGGCGGATTGCGGTCGTTACCTGCTCCGTCGGAAACAAAGGGTATATGGACGCCTCTTACGGCGAACATTATTTTGATTTTGTGAAAAAAGAACTCCCGGAGTTTGTCCTCACAAATTTCCCGATCTCAGGCCGGCCTGAAGATACGTACCTCGCGGGGCTGTCTATGGGCGGGTACGGCACGCTTGCCCATGCGCTGGAGCATCCGCAGTCCTACCGGGCCGTCGGGGCGTTTTCGCCGGCAGTAGACTGGATGAACGGGACGACGGAAGAGCGGATTGGCCACGATATGCCAAAGATGATGGATTTATACCAGATGCTGTCGGATAACCTGGCAAAGGGTGAAAAACTGCCGGAGCTCTTTTTGTGCATTGGGGAAGGGGATTTCCTCTATGAAGCGGTGTCGCGTTTCCACCAGACACTGGAGCAAAAAGGGGTCGCCCACCGTTATGACGCGGTTGCAGGGTATGAACATGAGTGGGCGTTTTGGGATATGGAGCTTCCGATGTTTTTGGACTGGCTCCCTCGCACAGACGCCTACGCGGGGCTTGCGCTGCATAAAATGTAAGCGATTTTTGCATGTATGCCGCTTCGTCATTGGTACAGCTGCTATAATTCCGGCCGCGCTGCAATGCCGTGTAAATATAGCAGCTGATACAGTCCCAGGCTTCGCCGCATGCTATTTATCCTTTTGCGCTGCTGTTAGTACAGCCATTAGGGATTGGTATTTCTTTACAGTAAAATCAGCCATCAAAGACAGGTTGCTTTTACTGTAAGCTTTTGCCATCAATTGCGCATCTGAAATATCAACCGATGAACACTGTTCCAGAATTTGACCTGCGTAACCTCGTGCGTGATTACTATTACTTTAAAGACCTGCAGTCCGCTGTCGCGCTTAAGCTGAATGCGGGGCTCAAAGTGTCCTTCCCC
>CASUON010000442.1 GCA_949457475.1 uncultured Lachnospiraceae bacterium | reverse complement strand
GGGCTGCGCACCCGCTTATTTCGTATGGCGGATGTGCCGGCATACGAAATAAGCGGGTGCGCAGCCCGGCTGGTAGCTTATATTGAAGAAGAAGCGCCGCATATCTGCCGAGAGATCGAGCGTACCGGGAAATTATCAGAAGAAGCTAGGCAGGAGATTTTGCAGCTGGCGCGCAAGTTTGTAGAAACGGAACGGACGGGGCAGGGGCGGTGATAGCAGATGGCAAATACGAGGGAAATTAAAAACAGGATGGACAGTATCCAGGACACGCGAAAGATTACGAACGCCATGTATTTAATCGCGTCGACCAAAATGCGCAAGGCCAAAGCGGAACTGGATAAGACCCGGCCCTATTTTACCGCGCTGCAAGAAGAGATCAAACGTATTTTCCGTATTGATGAAGCGGTCAAAAGCCGTTATTTTTACCCGGCGGACGGCAGCCATATTCCGGAAGGCACTTATGGGTGCTTGGTCATTACGGCGGATAAAGGGCTGGCGGGCGCTTATAACTTAAACGTTATCAAAGAAGCGCAACGGCTGCTGGCGCAACACAAAGATACGAAGCTGTTCGTAGTAGGCGAGCACGGCAGGCAGTTTTTTTCACAGCATGGCGTCCCGATTGAACGCAGTTTTTTGTATACCGCGCAAAACCCTACGATGCATAGGGCGCGGGAAATCAGCGAGCATCTGCTGGAATTATTTGATAAAGGGGAACTAAAAAAAATCTTTATCGTCTATACGGATTTTAAAAACGGGCTGGCGACCGAGGCGGTTTCTACGCGTCTGCTCCCGTTCCACCGCAGGCAGTTTGCGACGGACGCACATGAAAAAGCGGTTGTTTCCCCGTTTGAGTTTTTTCCGTCGATCGAAGACGTCCTAAACGGCGTGATGGAAAGCTATGTGTCCGGTTTTATCTATAGTGCGCTGGTAGACAGCTTCTGCAGCGAGCAGAACGCCCGTATGACCGCGATGGACGCGGCGAACCAGAACGCGGAGCATATGCTGGGCGAACTTTCCGTCCAGTACAACCGTGTGCGCCAGGCAGTCATCACGCAGGAGATTACGGAAGTGTCGTCCGGTGCAAAAGCGCAGAAAAGAAAACGAAGCAAGGAGGCGTCAGAGCAATGAATATTGGAAAAATTGCAGAGGTTTCAGGCCCAGTTGTGGACGTTGCATTTGAGCATGGGTGTCTGCCGAAGATCAAAGAGGCGCTTACCGTGTCGGTAGCCGATACAGAGCGCGTAATGGAAGTGGCGCAGCATGTCGGCAGGGATACGGTGCGCTGCATTATGCTTGCGGAAAGCGAGCATCTTACCCGCGGCATGGAAGTACGCGCGGACGGGCGGGGCATCCGCGTCCCGGTAGGGGAATGCACGCTTGGAAGGATGTTTAACGTCCTTGGCGAGCCGATTGACGGCGGCGCACCAGTGCCGGAAGGGGAAACACACTGGGAAATCCACAGAAAGCCGCCTTCTTTCGAAGCACAGCGCCCGGTGGTTGAAATACTAGAGACCGGGATCAAGGTCATAGACTTGTTGGAGCCGTATCCAAAAGGGGGCAAGATCGGCCTGTTTGGCGGCGCCGGCGTAGGCAAGACCGTCTTGATCCAAGAACTGATCCACAACGTGGCAATGGAGCATGGCGGGTACTCGATCTTTACTGGCGTAGGGGAGCGCAGCCGCGAGGGCAACGACTTATGGACGGAAATGCGCGAGAGCGGCGTGTCGGACAAAACCGCCCTTGTGTTCGGGCAGATGAATGAATCGCCGGGCGTACGTATGCGCGTGGCGTTGTCTGGGCTTACCATGGCGGAGTATTTCCGGGACGAAGAGCATAAAGACGTACTGTTGTTTATTGATAATATTTTCCGTTTCGTACAGGCCGGCAGCGAGGTATCCACACTGCTTGGGCGGATGCCGTCCGCGGTAGGCTACCAGCCGACGCTGGCCAGCGAAATGGGCGCGCTGCAAGAGCGCATTACTTCGACGACCAGCGGCTCGGTTACGTCGGTGCAGGCGGTCTATGTCCCAGCGGACGATTTGACCGACCCGGCCCCGGCTACGACGTTTACCCATCTGGACGCTACGACCGTACTTAGCCGTAAAATTGCGGAACAGGGCATCTATCCGGCGGTTGACCTGCTGGCCTCAACGTCCCGTATTCTCGAAGCGGATATTGTCGGCAGGGAGCATTA
>CASUON010000441.1 GCA_949457475.1 uncultured Lachnospiraceae bacterium | reverse complement strand
CGACGCAGTGGTGCAAAGCAGGCAGTTCCTTACTCTGGTTTCTGTCCGGATGGAGTACTAGGCCAGAATCTTATCATGGCACATCTAGCGCAACGATCCTTGTAGACACCTGCTCCCGGAACCGCGCGTCATGTTCTACGACCAGCATCGTTGGCTGGTATTCCAGCAGCAGTTTTTCAATCTGCATACGGGAAAACAAATCGATATAATTCAGCGGCTCATCCCAGATATACAGATGCGCCGGGGTTAACAGACTGGCAGCTAGAAGCACCTTCTTTTTCTGCCCTTCAGAAAAATCTTCCATTTGCTTGGCAAACTGCCCGCGCCCTATATCAAGCTGGCGCAACACGGCGCAAAACAGGCTTTCTTCCAAATTTCTGCGCCTGCAAAAATCTGGTATGTTCCCGCTTAAAAACGACGTATCCTGGCTGACATAAGAAACGACAAGCCCGGACGCTGTTTTAAGTTCCCCTTGGCTGGCGTGCCAAGCGTCCTGCGGACGGCTTTCGTCCCAATTGGATTGTACTCCCACCGGCTTTTGTTCTCTGACGCTTCGGCTCAGCTCGCCCTGTGGACGGCTTTCGTCTGAATTGGATGGCATAGCCTGCGCCTCTTCCTGCAGCCTGCCAGCGACTGCTTTTAACAGGCTGGATTTGCCGCAGCCGTTTTTTCCGCTTATAAACAAACGCTCTCCCTGGCGCAGCTCCAGGTCTATATGTTCAAGCGCGCAGGAACTGGCGCCCGGATATTTCCATCCATAGTCTTTCGCATATACAAGCAGCTCTTTGGGGTGGTGCAGCGGCGTTATTTTTAAATCTACCGTATACTCCAAATCTTGCAGAAGCCCTTCTTGTTGCCGGATCTGGCTTTCCATCCGTTTTTCCATCTGCTTTTTGCGGCTTTGCATTTTTCTGGTTTTCTCGCCGATAAACGCCCGGTTCGCATGGTCGGGCTCCTTAACTGGGTCATAGCCGATCTTCGTCCGTTCGCTACGCTCCGCCCATTGCTGCGCCCTGCGGGAGGCTTTTTTCAGCTTTTCAATCTCTTTTTTATGCTTCTCATTTTCCATAAGCGCGCAGGCGTCCCTGCGCGCCTTATTTTCCCACCAGCTGGAAAAATTACCGCGCTGCACTTCGATCGTACAGCGGTTCAACACAAGCACGTGGTCCACACAGGCGTCCAGCAAGTCCCTGTCATGGGATACAAGCAGAAACCCATTTTTTCCTGCCAGATATCTTTTTACAGCCTCCCTGGCATCCTGGTCTAAATGGTTCGTCGGTTCATCCACCAGTAAAAAGTCGTTTTCCCCGGAAAACAAAACTGCCAGCAGCACTTTGGTACGTTCCCCATGGCTGAGCGTACCAAACGGGCGGTACAAGACTTCTTCGCTCGCGTCTAGCTGCCCCAGTTCGCAGGCCACCCGCCACAATTCACATCCGTCTTTTAGGCTACCGCAAAAATCAGCCGCACATTCCGCGAGCCGCTCATCCTGCAGCTGGTATGGAAAATAATCGAATACTACGGAAGAATGGATCGCCCCGCTGTACTCGTATTTCCCAAGCAATAAATTCAAAAACGTCGTCTTCCCCTTTCCATTGCGGCCGATAAAACCGAGTTTCCACCTAGTATCTATAGAAAAAGAAACGTGTTCAAAGATATTTTCAAAACTATTCTCGTAAGAAAATGTCAGATCCGTAACATCAATCTGTGACATACAATCCCCCTTCCCTGATTGCTGCCAAAAAACCGAAAACGGCTATGCGGATCGTCCCGTACACGGATACTAATTTTCCACACGAAAAAAGTGCACGAAAAAAAGAGGCGACATGAGGACATCATCCACTTTTGGCAACATGGCAAAGCACACGCTTTCCTTTATATCCCGGGCAACGCCGGGCGCAAAGCGGCGCCAGACAATAGACACATGTTTTCCAAAGCAGATTATTTCCTCATCGTTCCACCCCTCTCCAAATTTCTTAAATAATGGATTTATTATAAAACGAACGGCAAATTCTGTCAATAGCGTTTTTTCTACTACTGTTATTATGACGTCCATCATTTATTATGACGTCCATCATTGTTACTTTTCATGGGGTGGGGATATGCAGAACATACTATAAAAAGAAAAATAATTGGTTGTTATCCGGCAGTTAAATTCTGGAACAGTTTTTAAGTTTTATGCTACCCGGACGCTGGAACCAGGCCGCA
>CASUON010000440.1 GCA_949457475.1 uncultured Lachnospiraceae bacterium | reverse complement strand
TACATCCCGAAGCTGGAACATCAGAGGGGGCTTGCGGCCTGGCCCCAGCGTCCGGATAGCACAAAAGCAGCCATACAGCCGCAACTGGAAAGCATTTTTCAAACACGCTCTAGCCATTTCCCTCTTTTTCTGGTATGCTAAATATGCTATTATAAAAAAAGTGAGGAATCAATTACCATGTTTCAGATTGAAAAAATGACGCCGGCCATGCGCACGCAAGTACTACGCATGGTCGAAAAGTTTTACCACAGCAATGCCGTATCCCATGCCGTCGCGCCAGAAGTCTTAGAACAGACTTTTGCGGATGCGGTCAGCGACGACCCCCTTTTGACGGGCTATGTATTCACAGAAGACGGCAGCCTGGTCGGCTTTGCCTATGTAACTGCCTACTACGCCTGCGAGACAGGCGGCAAATGCCTGATGTTTGAGGAAATCTACCTAGAGGAACAGGCGCGGGGGAAAGGCTATGGCAGCGCCTTTATCCGGCAGGTCATCCGGGAACGGAAGGACGTCAAGCGGTTCCGCCTCGAAGTGACTGCCGAAAACAAGGACGCCATTGCCTTGTACCAGTCATTAGGTTTTACTTTCTTGGATTATCAGCAGATGGTTCTGGACGTTTAACTGGGCATTTCATGCGGCAAATGGCCCTGGTCGTTTAACCAAGCATCACATCCAACAACATCATAACCGCAAACCCTGCCACAATGCCCATCGTCGCAAAATACGGCTGCTTTTTCTGGTTTTTTTGGCACTCCGGTATCAGCTCGTGGACAGCCACCAAGATCATGGCGCCAGCCGCGAACGAAAGCGCATAAGGCAGGATTGCCTGCACGTATACTACAAGCAGTGCGCCTGCGACGCCGGCAACCGGCTCGACAAGCCCAGAAGCCTGCCCGAGCAGGAAACTTTTCTTTCGGGAATAGCCTTCCCGCCGCAGCGGAATCGATACGGCCGCGCCTTCTGGGAAATTCTGCAGTCCGATTCCAAGCGCAATTGTAACCGCGCCCATCAGGCCTTCCATCGTATACCCGTTTTGCAGTACGCCAAACGCGACGCCTACTGCCAGCCCTTCCGGTATATTGTGCAGCGTAATTGACAGCACAAGCATAATAATCCGGTTCAGCCGTTCATTTGGTTTCCCTTGCTCGTTATCCGCCCTGCGCCGGGCGCGGGAGACGATTTTATCGCACGCCCACATAAAAAACGCCCCGAAAAGAAACCCCGTTGTAGCCACCAGGTAAGGCGGCAGCGCGGCCCTTTCCTCGGCCAGCTCGATAGCCGGCTGCAGCAGCGACCAAAAACTTGCGGCAATCATAACCCCAGAAGCAAACCCAAGCATTACATTCAGCGTTTTTGCATGCGGGGACTTGAAAAATACAACGGTCGCGGCGCCTAGCGCCGTCACAGACCAGGTTCCCAGCGTAGCAAGCAACGCCAGCAAAACAATCTGATTCATGTTGAAACCTCCTGCTAACAGTATATGGAACAACAGCCGCACCGGTGCATAAGCCCATTGGGAAGCTGAACTGGAAATGCGAAATATGGTAAGAAAACACGTCCTTTCAAAGAGGTCAAACACATAGACCCAGAAAGTAAACATGCTTTCTTCCAAGAAGGCCAGATGCATGGACACAGAAAACAAAAACCTTCCCTTCAAGGAGGAAAGACACATGGACGCAGCAATAAAAATACTGATTGTAGAAGACGATGAAACACTGGCTGGTGAAATCTGCCGTTTTTTGGAAAAATGGGGCTACCAGGCAGCCGCAGCCTGCCAGTTCGAGCGAATCGCAGACGAATGCCTCTCATACAACCCCCATTTAATTCTTATGGATGTCAACCTGCCTTCTTACGACGGCTTTTTCTGGTGCCACAAAATCCGTAGCCAGTCAAAAGTCCCGGTCATTTTTATCTCCAGCCGCGACGACGACAAAGACAAAATTATGGCAATCGCACAAGGCGGCGACGACTACATCGAAAAACCGTTCCATCTAGAACTACTGAAAGCCAAAATAGAGGCGCTGCTGCGGCGCACGTATCAATACCAGATGGACGGGCAGGTCTGGCTGGCCGACGGCATTTGCTACAAGCCCGGCACGTCCGCCCTGGTATGCCAGGGCCAGGAAATCGAACTGACCAAATCTGAAAAACGGATTATCGCAAAACTTGCGGACCGCAAATCGCAGATTGTGACGCGCGAAGAACTGATGATGG
>CASUON010000439.1 GCA_949457475.1 uncultured Lachnospiraceae bacterium | reverse complement strand
TCTTTTCCGTTCCGCTTTCCAACAATTAGCTGTCTTGCTTATGCCCTGCGGATTCCGTCTTTTCCGCCCCGCTATCCGACCATAGGCTGCATATCATCTGCGCGGTTTCCATTAAGCCCCTCCCGCTGTCCATGCTTTGCTTTTGCAGATACCGGTGCGCCTCTTCTTCTGTCATATGCATATGCTGTGACACGAGCGCTTTGGCCTGCGCAATCGCGTGTTTTTCTTGCGCGGAGCGCATACGCGGCGCCTGCCTGCGTTTTTTCCTTTTGCGCTGGAACGCCTCGGAAAGCAGTTCCATCGCCTGCAGCAGCTCGTGCACCTTCAGCGGCGTCGGCAGGCATGTGACCGCATCTGTTTCCAGCTGCGCGATCTGGCTTTTTGAGGCGATTAAAAGCATTTCATAGCGCGGCTCCAAATATTCATACAGTTCGCTATATATCATGTCGGCCAGCCGGTACGTGCAGATGATAATGCCGCTGTCCAGGTCGTTCGCGGCCTGCAGCGCCTGCGCGCCGGTACTGCATACGGCGTCTACCGTATAGCCGCCTTTGCGCAAAATGTTGCGGACGCTTTTGGCATTTTCGATTTTTGGAAATACTACAAGAATGTTCATACTGTCCGCCACCTTTATCCCCGCCAGAATTACACTTTGCCCTGTTATCAGATTCTATATAAATATTCCGTTTTTTCCCAGTCCGTTACCGCAAAGCGGAAACGGTCCCATTCCCTTTTCTTGGCGTTTATATATTCTTTGCTGATATGGCTGCCCAGCGTCTGCATCACCAGCTCGTCCTGCTCCATCTCCCGGAGCGCGTGGATCAAATCTACCGGCATCAGCTCGATCCCAATCTGTTCCAGCTCTTCTTCCGTCATATCGTAGACGTTGCGGCTGACAGCTTCTGGCGGCGTCAATTTACGGCGGATGCCGTCCAGGCCAGCCGCCAGGCAGAGAGCCAGCAGCAGGTACGGGTTTGCCGCGGAATCCGCGCTGCGCAGCTCTATGCGCGTGCTGCATCCGCGGGCTGCCGGAATCCGTATCAAAGGCGTACGGTTGCTTAGCGACCAGGCGATAAAATTCGGCGCGTCATAGCCTGGGATAAGCCTTTTATACGAATTAACCAGCGGGTTGCCGACCGCCGCCATCCCTTTGATATGCCGGATCAGGCCGCCGATAAAATAATACGCCTCACGGCTTAACCCATAGGCGTCCGTTTCATCATAAAAAATATTCTTCCCGCCTTTTGACAACGACAGGTTTAGGTGCATGCCGGAGCCATTGACGCCCGATTTTGGCTTTGGCATAAAGCTTGCGAACATCCCGTGGCGCTTTGCGATCGTCTTTACCGCAAGCTTAAACGTCATAATATTGTCCGCCGCCTGCAGCGCCTCATCATAGCGGAAATCAATCTCATGCTGCCCCGGGGCGCTTTCGTGGTGGGACGCCTCTACCTGGTAGCCCATCTCTTCCAACGTCAGCACCATATCTCGCCGCGCGTTTTCCCCAAGGTCTACCGGGCCAAGGTCAAAAAAGCCCGCCTGCTCGTCAATGTCCGTCGTCGGATGCCCGTTGTCGTCATAATCGAACAAAAAGAACTCGCACTCCGGCCCGACTTCCAATACATAGCCCATCTGCGCCGCCTCCTGCACCATTTTGCGCAGCACATAGCGCGGGTCGCCTGCAAACGGCGTGCCGTCCACATTGTATACATCGCAGATAATCCGCGCGACCTTTCCCTGCTGCGGGCGCCATGGAAAAATGGCAAACGTATCCAAATCCGGGTGCAGATACATATCCGATGCTTCTACACGCGCAAACCCTTCGATCGCCGAACCGTCAAACATACACGCATGGTCCAGCGCCTTTTCCAACTGCGAGCTCGTAACCGCAATATTTTTCAGCGTTCCAAATACGTCGGTAAACTGGAGGCGGATGAACGCGACTCCTTCCTCCTCTACCAGATTTAAAATATCTTCCCTCGTATAACGGGCCATGCTTTTGCTCCTTCTTTCTCAGATTTTATTCACTCTTCTTATTTTTTTCATCACATTTGGTCCCTACCACACTTTTTATGCCAACGCCTTCGACGAGGCATCGTTTCGCCGTTTGTTCCAGGCCCCTTTCTGTTCTAGCCGCGGCAAAATTTCAATACCTCCTGGTAGGCCATTGTTCCGCCGTTTGTTTCAGGCCCCTTTCTGTTCTAGCCGCGGCAAAATT
>CASUON010000438.1 GCA_949457475.1 uncultured Lachnospiraceae bacterium | reverse complement strand
ATACGTTGCTGCCGTCTCATATACCTCTTTTACCCAGCTGCTTCATTTCTCATTTGGAGATACTTTTCCCTGATAGACCCTCCAAAGTACAGTTTCTTCTAATTTTTCAGAATGAACCATAAAAACTCCCCACCTGCAATTCTTTCTCTTATAATGTCTTGTATCCCAAATTTCTAATGATATTAATCCTATTATACTCTATTACAATCATATACACAATAAAATTTAGTACATCAAATCAATATGACCTGTATACCGTAAACAAGATAAATCAGCGAAACACCTTAATTTTACAGGCATTCCGCTGATTTTAACCTCACATATTATTGAAAAAAGAGCATTTTTCAATAATCATACATTCCTAAAATTTTCAAACGTCTTATACAAATCCAGCTGCCCCCACCCCCATTCCCGGTTCGGGTAATCTTTGGACGGATCCCGTACGGCCCCGCGAATCAAATAGTTTTTAATATTTGCAGACGTCGCCGCGATATCGTTTCTCCTAACCCCGGTCCATTCCAACATCAGCGCACCCGCGCCCGCAGTTATGGCGGCCGCCACACTGGTTCCGCTTCGGGTTTCGTATTTTCCCTGCCCAACCGGCCCGTAGATATCCACAGCAGGCGCCGCAATGTCTGGCTTTATCCCCCTTGTTGCGGTAAATCCACGCCCAGATTCAGAATAAATGCTGCCGTCCTTGCTGTTGTAGCCGGCTACGGTAATCGGCGATTCGGCGTCCGATGGCACGGTCAGCGTCGTATCCGGGTTTGAACGCAAAAAAATGACCTCCCCAGACACCATTTCCGACATTGGCAGCCAGACATGGTAATTCCCGTTCATAAAATTACGCGCCACGACTTCAATGGTCCATACGCCGGGAACCGGCTTTTGAAAACGGATATAAATCAGCTCATTGCCGGTATCTGATCCGGTCAGAAGGTAGTCTACCGTCACAAATGTGCTTTCAAATAAAAACTGATATTCCAGATGGCTGCGGATCGCAGACGGCAGCGACCGGAACTGCTCGCCGGTAGGAGAAAAGATTAGCACCTCATACAGCTCCGGGGCCATCGCCCACATTTCCGCGATAAACCCTTCCACGCCTTCCGACACGCTGATTTCCACCCGTTCCCGTGAATTCTGCGCTGTAATCGAACCTAGGAAATGGTGCCTCTTGTCTGCTTCATTTCCGGCAGCAATCGCCACGCAACGCTGCCTGCGGCTGGAAACTTTTGCCAGCACATGTGAAATCGGGCTCCTTCCGCCCCGGTTGCCCATATTCGTTCCTAAGGCAATACACAACGATAGCGGCTTTTGCAGCTCAATGGCTAACTTGTTCAAATAATAAATGCCAGCCATAATATCATTTTCCTGGAACGCAGGCGTCTCATCCGGTACAAAATAAAAATCTTTCAAGTACTGCTTCGCCGGCTTTAACTGTACAAACGCAATGTCACATTCCGGCGCCGCCCCGCTAAAGCCGTTGCCGACGTCTTCCGCCCCTGCTGCAAGCGCCGCCAAAAACGTCCCATGCCCGTTTGCATACGGTATTTTAGCGGTCATGGAATCGTTGTTGGCGGACAATTCCTCATCGATCTGTTCCCTTGTATACTCTGTGCCATAAAGAAAACCTTCCGGCGGCATCCCGCTGCGGTCCTGCTGGTTCCAGATGCGCAGCACTCTGGTAGTACCGTCCGAATGGCAAAACAGCGGATTGGTATAATCAAAATCAGTATCAATAAATCCGACCAGTACGCCTTTTCCGGTCAACGACAGATTCGGCTGGTCGCGCACTTTCATAATGCCGGTGTCCTCCAGCGCCACATTATTTAACAGGCCAAAGCATTTTGGCAATACTTTGTACGAAAACTTGGTCAATTCAAACGCTTCGCTGTTTTCCGGCATTTTATAATATACGGCCCCGTAGTCGTCCTCCAGCTTTTGTACACAGACCCCCTCTTCCCCCAGCTCTTCCATATATTGTTTTTCAACAATGAAATCATAATACTGTTCGGAATATATCGCTTCCTCACAATCCAGCATAATAGCCTCCACTACAAAAGTGTTCCTATTTCCTATAATTTATGAGTGAGAGGCTAAAAATATCCAAATAAATTTCATAAAAATTTCATAAGCATTTTTATAAAAGCTTTCGAAAAATCCCATAAGCATTTTCATAAAACTTCACAAACGCCCCGGCAGGCTATGCGTCTCGCGCAGCA
>CASUON010000437.1 GCA_949457475.1 uncultured Lachnospiraceae bacterium | reverse complement strand
GCGGAACAGGGCATCTATCCGGCGGTTGACCCGCTGGCCTCAACGTCCCGTATTCTCGAAGCGGATATTGTCGGCAGGGAGCATTATCAGATTGCCCGCCGTGTGCAGGAGATTTTGCAAAAGTATAATGAACTGCAGGATATCATTGCGATCCTTGGCATGGACGAATTAAGCGACGCAGATAAGCTTACCGTCGCGCGCGCGCGTAAAATCCAGCGTTTTTTGGCGCAGCCAACCCATGTGGCGGAGAAATTTACAGGTATTCCGGGCATCTACGTCCCGTTGCGGGAGACGATCTACGGGTTTAAAGCAATTATAGACGGGAAGATGGACCAGTATCCGGAGGCTGCGTTTTACAATGTCGGTACGATTAGCGACGTGGTGGCAAAAGCAAAGCAGATGGAGGTTGAGGTGGTGAAATGAGTGTATTTCAGGCATCGATTCTGGCAGCGGACTGCGTATTTTACAAAGGCCCGTGCGAATATATGAGCGTGCCGTCCCTGCGGGGGCAGTACGGCATTATGGCGCACCATAACAATGCCATCGGCGCGGTAGTGCCGGGCATGCTGTCCTTTCAGATACCAGGAGAGCCGGTGCGGATTGCTTCGGTTTCGGCAGGGCTTGTAAAAATAGAAAATAACGAAGTGCTGGTGCTGGTGGATTCCGCCGAGCGCCCGGAAGATATAGACGAGAACCGCGCGAAGCGGGCAGCGGACGAGGCGAAAGAAGCGTTGCTGCAAAAAAGGAGCATACAGGAAAACCGGATCGCGCAGGCACAGCTTGCAAGGGCGCTAAACCGTTTGCGGATAAAAAATAGCACGCGAGGCGACGTACAGTAGATTGTAAAGGCGTTAAACCGCCTGCGGATAGAAAACAGCACGTGGCGACGTACAGTATGCAAGGGTGTTTCCTGCCGGGACGCATTGGCTTGTTACCGTAGAAAATAGAGGAATGATGTATGAAACTGGGAGTGGCAGGAACCGGGATGATGGCGCGGGAGGCCCTTCCTTTGCTGGGGCAGTGGGGATGGGAAGTCTGCGCGTTGTGCGGGACAAAAAGGAGCAGGGTGCTAACGCAAGAGCTTTGCGGGCAGTATGGAATTGCGGCGGCTTACAGCGATTATGACGCAATGCTTGCCGAAGGGGAAATGGACGTTTTGTATCTGGCAGTGCCGAATCATCTGCATTACGATTTCGCCTGCAAGGCGTTGGAGCATGGATTCCATGTAATTGTGGAAAAGCCGGTCGCAAGCAATTACGACGAAGCGAAACAGCTGGCGGCACGCGCGAAAGAGAAAAATTTGTATCTGTTCGAAGCGATTACGACAGTAACGATGCCAAATTATGAAAAAATAAAAGAGCTTTTGCCACGCATTGGAGACGTGCGGGCTGTCAGCTGCAATTTCAGCCAGTACAGCCACCGGTATGATGCGTTTTTGGCCGGGGATATCGCCCCGGTCTTTGATCCTGCAAAGTCGGGCGGGGCGTTAATGGATTTGAACTTGTATAACTTGCATTATGTCCTCGGGCTGTTCGGGGAGCCAAAATCTGTGCGTTATCATGCGAATATGAGCTGTGGGATCGATACAGGCGGCATGCTGTTTCTGGAATATGAATCTTTTTATGCGGTCTGCATTGCGGCAAAAGACTGCGCCGCGCCGTGTTCGTATGTGATCTCGGGCAGCAAGGGATACATCAGCCAGGACACGCCGGCAAATGCGTGCGGTGTTGTGACGCTGCGGTTAAACGACGGCACGAAAGAACGCTACGACAGCAATCCACCCGGCAGTCGCTTAAAGCTGGAATTTGAGCTGTTTGCCAAAGAGATTTTATCTGGCAGCCGCAGGCGTTGTTATGAAATGCTCGACCAAAGCCTTAGCGTTTCGCGGGTCCAGACAAAGGCGCGCCTTGGCGCGGGCATTCGCTTTCCGGCAGACCAGATAGTTATGTAGCGTGTAAATGGCTGCCTGGGTTTTGAATCTGCTAGATAAAGAGGATTGACAACACAAAAGAATGGTTACTTTTCACGGGCAATGTCATTTACTTAAGCATTTCGGGCTGAAATTCAGTACAGCAGAACTATGAATAATCAAGGTTTCTCTGGTACAGATTTTGAGCTGGACAGCTTAAGTTGATGACATTGTTTTACGGGGTAGGGATATGCAGAATAAATTATAAAAAGAAAAATAATAGGTTGTTATCCGGCAAAACGTACATATTTTTGTATCCCGGACGCCGG
>CASUON010000436.1 GCA_949457475.1 uncultured Lachnospiraceae bacterium | reverse complement strand
TTGCGATCGCTACTTTCAAGTCATAGTATCCATCTACCCGCCTTCGTTGCGATCGCTACTTTCGCGCTGTGATATTCACCCACTCGCCTTCGGTATTGACCTCCAGCACTTGGAAACCGGCCGCCTCAAGCGCGCTTTTTACCTCTTCCTGTTTAAAATCGATAATCCCGGAGGTGATCAGGATGCCGCCGTCTTTTAAACACGGCAGTATAAAAGGCGCCATCGGAATAATGACGTCCGCCAGTATGTTCGCGGCCACTAGATCGTATTCCTGCGTGCCAACCTGCCTGCGCAGCGCTTCGTCTTCGATCAGGTTTCCGGCATAAAACACGGCGTCTGCCCCGTCCAGCCGGTTTACCCGCATATTTTCCAGCGAAGACTGGATGCAGTTTTCATCAATATCAACCCCGACGACACTGGACGCCCCCAGCTTTAAGGCCGCGATCGACAAAATCCCGCTGCCGCAGCCAATATCCAAAACGCGCGAAGACGCCTTGACATATTTCTGGAGCTGGCGGATGCATAGCTGCGTCGTCTCATGCTTTCCGGTGCCAAACGAAATCCCTGGATCGATCTCGATTAAAATCTTCCCTTCATCTTCCCCCTTTTGCGTTTCCCAGGTAGGCTTAATTAAGATATTGCCTATTGTAAACGAATGAAAAAACTGTTTCCAGTTATTCATCCAGTCAATATCTTCCGTCTGGCTGCTGACAATCCTGCCCGAGCCAATGTCCATATAGGCGCGTTCTTCTTCCAATGCCGCGCGCACTTGGCCAAGCACCTGCGTATGGTCTTCGCCCGCCTCCAAATAAAAGCTGACCTTGCTTTGCCCATTGTCTGGCGGCAGCTCCAGCGGAAAGTCAATAAACATGCCGCCTGCCTCCGCTTCGCTAAGCGGCACCAAGTTTTCTATTTCCACGCCTTCGATACCAAGCTCCCCTAACATAGCGCTTATAATATCTTCCGCGGCGGTTGTAGTCTCAATTGTATATTTATCCCACTTCATAAACCAATCTCTTTCTTGTCCTTTTGGACATATGTCCCTTATATTGTGGAACCTTATTATGTCCACATCTGTCCACATCTGACTATAAGCAATACATCACGCCCTGTAAAGTGCAAAACCTTGTCCATCTTAACATAATTTTATCATATCTACAAGACTGTTTCCCTGCCTGGAAACGGTTAAACGATTAATTTTTCATCTGCTCCATCAGCCGCTGGTACTCCTGGTTAATGGCCTGGATCGCGTCCGTATCCCCGTACTGGTTATCTGGATGATAGATTTTCAACAAATCTTTATAGCGTTTTTTCAGCGCGCTACGGTCGTTGATGCCGGCAAAAAACATAGCCCCCTGGACGGAAGACGGCCGCTTGCGCATATCTTCTTTATGTTTGGCATCCACTTTTTCGTACAGTATCTTTTTTTGTTCAAAACGTTTCCGCTCTTCCGCCAGCTTGTACAATTCGCTTTCCAAAATCTGGCGTTTCATATCCAGCAGATGTTCTTCGTTTTTATACCGGCTTTCCTGAAATTCCTGCTGGTGCATAAAATGCCGCTTTTCCAAATCCAGCTCCATACGTTCCTGCGCAATCTGGCGCTCCTGCGTCCGGAGTTTCTGCTTACTGAACTGCAACCGTTCTGTTTCCTGCACGCGCCATTGCTCAAATTCGTGCTGCGCGCGTATCATATCTTCCAACGCCCTTTGTCTTTGCCTATTCTGCAGTAAATCTGCCGAATTCGCCCGGTTTGGCTGTTTGTTCTTCTTCGACACTCCCAATTCATCTCTCCTGCATACCTATATTTACACCCCGAATTACTTTATTTTCGCTAATAATTCCAGAAATTACAAGCCTTTCTGCACATAATTTTCATTTTTCTACATATTCCACAACGATCTCACAGCATCCCGCTATTTTTTCGTCAGTCCATCGTGGGCTTTCACGGAGGATGCAGGCCAAAAGGCTGTATCCTAAAAGACGGTACCGGCGCAATACAAGAACCGGGCAGGAAACGCTTGCCTTTCCCTGCCCGCCGCCTGTTTATCCCTTTTGTAGCATAAAAGTATAATATCCTACTTTCCCAATTTCTGGAACTTCATCTATTATAAAACACATTCCTATTTCTGTCAATTTTGCTGTACGAAATCGCCGCAGCTGCTGTACAAATAGTTTTTATCCCACACTCAAATTCTGGAACAGTTTTTAAGTTTTGTGCTACCCGGACGCTGGAACCAGGCCGC
>CASUON010000435.1 GCA_949457475.1 uncultured Lachnospiraceae bacterium | reverse complement strand
CAACCTATTATTTTTCTTTTTATCGTATATTCTGCATATCCCCACCCCGTGAAAAATAACCTTTCTATTTCTCCCCGCACAATTTACGCATTTCATAATACCCTATTTCGACAGCCACTTTATATACTCTGCAACGACGTCGCTTGTTTTGCTTAGGTAAATGCATTCTTTTGCAAGCGTGATATCATCTGTCACAATATTGTCCACGTTTAAATCAATCATACGGTTTATACTTTCTTCCGTATTGACCGTCCATGCATAAATTTCCTTTCCAGCGTTATGGATATCTGATACTAGCTTTTGGGTAATATTCGACGCCTCGATGCTGAAGTGGTCGGCCGCCGTCAACCGGCTGACCTCCCCGTACGCAATGCTCATAACATACACGGTCTGGACCCGGCTGTCGCAGGCTTTCATTTTTTCCAGCACTTCATAGGACTGCGAGGTAACTGTGCATTGGTTCCAGAACTTTTCCTCTTCTAGGATTGCCGCGACTTTTTGTTCAAATGCATGTTCATGGCCCGTCGGCTTTATTTCGATATTCAGCTTTATCCTGTTCTTTTTTGCAAATGCAACTACCTCTGACAGCAGCGGCGCCCGTTCCCCCTGGAAAGAACAGTCAAAAAAGCTGCCTACATCCAACGTTTGTATCTGGCTATAATCCATATCCCATGTATTGCATTCCACCCCAGCCGTACGCAAAAAATTCGTGTCATGCATTACAAATACCTTCCCGTCCTTACTCTGCTGCACATCCAGTTCAATCCAATCAGCCCCCAGTTTTTTCGCCCCTTCAAACGCCGCCATTGTATTTTCCGGATACTGGGCGCTGGCCCCACGGTGCGCTGTCACCTCCATCGTACGTACATATGCTATCTGTAAATTTATTTTATGGCTATAAATACCATACAGATACAAACTACAACAAGCCACTGCCGCTGCCAAAGCGAATCGTTTTCCTATTTTCATCCACCGGCTACCGCGCGCGACGCCTTTGCCGGCTCCAGGCGCTCCACCGCGGCTATCAGCCTGCGCGTGTATGACTTCTTCCTGCCGTTCCTCTTTATGTCCATAAAATAAGATACTGATACAGGCGTAGCTTACCGGGGTGACAAATGCCGACAACACAAACAACGCCGCCGCAAGATACACCCATACTACGGACGCCGATACAATTCCGACCAGCCTAAGTTTTGAAAATAGCCCGCCCAGGCATACGGCAAACCATACGCCTGCTGCCACAAAGGCAAAAAACAAAACGGAAAGGCCAAGCTGTACCCCCAACAAGACTGCCAGATCAGCCGCCTTATGCTTTCTGCTAAGCGCTGCGCTACGTTTCCTGGCTTCTTGAAAGCCGCACCCTTCCAGGGTAAAATAGTGGAAAGCGTACAGCCATCGAAAAAGCAGCATACCAAGCCCGAGCAAACAGCAGGAAAAGAGCAGCAGCAACGCCTTGTTTCCCTTAATAAAATCCAGAATAAATTCCGGTATAGAAATGCTCCCGACATAGCCTGACGCCACGCCAAGATTCAAAAACGGGATCAGGAACAATACAACAAAAGCTACCAGTATATTCTTCCTATGAAAGACCCTTGCGGCATTGCGGACGGCATATCTAAGCGTCCAAGACAAACTGGCTGTTTTCCCCTGGCAGGATTGGTCTAATAAAAAGATAACCGCCCCAATGTCTATCATAGCGTATACCGCCATACAAGCTATCAATACCAAAAGCGCCGCCAATGTCAGTGGATTTAGGAAAAACGGCAGGATATTTTCCAATGTCAGATAATCATATCCAGTCAATTTCATAATCCCATGAAAAGCCCCCAAAAAAACCGGCGTTGCAACAGCCAAAGACAGCGTTTTGTATAAAACCTCAAATTCCGCCAGCGTCCGCCAGTTTACCTGGAGCAGGCGCATTACCTTTTTTAATTTCTCCATATGTCACCTCTGTAATTAATATCCATACCTGCTTTGATATTTGAAAAACAAAAAAGTAGATAAGCCTAACGCCATTAGCTCCGCCGCAGGCGTCGCCAGCCATATCCCGTTCACACCAAGCAGCATTGGCAATGCGATCATCGTAATCAGCATAAATACAAAAGACCTTGAAAATGCCAGCACCGCAGAGACTTTCCCGTTAGATAACGCAGTAAACAGGCCGCTGCCAAAAATATTAAATCCAATAAAAAGAAGCGCGGCCGTACAAATACGGTTCCCTGTAATGGCCAGTCCATATACGGGGT
>CASUON010000434.1 GCA_949457475.1 uncultured Lachnospiraceae bacterium | reverse complement strand
TTAATGCTGACGCAATTACATGGGCTTCAAAATCCCCGGTAATTTTAGACATGGACTCAGGCGTCAGCCGGGTTTTGCGGTTCAAGGCAGCTTCCAGCCCTTCTTCACAATAGGTTTTCCTTATTTTGTTAACAGTTGCCAGCGTTACTCCAAAAATTTCAGCTAATTCACGATTGCTCTTCTTTTTATCAGGAAAAGAATCATTCGTATTCAGCAGAATATTCGCGTGCATGATTTTTCTGGCAGATGAATGTCCGTTTTTTCGAATATTATTCAAAGCAGCCATTTCATCCGGTGTCAGTAATACCTGATAATTTTTCTTTGGCATAATGATACCCTCCTTTTTTTCAAGTGTATCATTCCAGCCATAAAATGGAAATATTTTGATCTACTTTTAAACTTTACAAGGCACTAGTCACAAAAACAGCAGGCCGGATACCTAAAGGGCTAGTTCCCGTAGGCGTTTCTTATCAAGGATGGTAACGCCTCCCCTGGAAACCTCCACAATCCCTTCACCGGCAAAATACTTCAACATTCTGGATACTACTTCACGGGCAGAACCGATATAACGGGCAATCTGCCCGTGTGTCAACGAAATAGTATCTGAACCAGTCCTAGCGGATTCATCCGAAAGGAATATTGCCAGACGTTTATCCATACTCATAAACAGAATCTGCTGCATTACCCACATCACATCGGAAAAACGGCTAAGCGCAGTTTCCAGTGCGAATATGCGGATATCTGGATTCCGCTTCGATACTGCCGCAAACGCCGGCCCGTCTACCACGCAGCACTGGCTGTCTAGTTCCGCGTCTACAAGCACTTCAAAGGTAATCGTTTCCAACACACAAGAAGCGGACAGCATACAAAGGTCGCCTTTGTGCAGCCGGTAAAGCGTAATGTCCTTTCCCTCATCCGACATCATATAAAGCCGCAGGCTTCCCGAACGGACGAAAATCACACCGGAACATTCACTGCCATTGTGAATATTTTTTCCTTTCGGATAAGCGATATGATAGGAATTTTGGCAGATATATTCCCTGTCCGCATCCGATATTGCCTCCCAAAAAGGGAAGATTTCTTTGTATATAGATGCAAATACGGTTTCTTGCAATTTATTTCCACCTCCAGCTACTTCTTCCAATCTAATCTTTCCATAATAAACGCGTATCATACGCCGTCTGCGTTTGTATTATAACACCTGCAAATAGGAAATCAAAGCACCAGGTTGCATAACGGTCGTTTTCGGCGGTTTTACGAAATGGGGCCTGCCAATTGCGGAAATGATTTATTTTCTCAGCCTGAGCGTGAACGTGGTTTTGACGCCCGGCATGCTGTCTACCGAAAGGCTGCCGCCCAAGGCGGCGGCAAGGTTTTTGGCAATCGTAAGCCCCAGGCCGTTGCCCTGGACTTCACGGTTCCTAGAATCTTCCATCGTATACAGACGTTCAAAAATACGATCCGCAAACTCCTTTTCAATCCCTTTGCCCTTATCCGTTACGTCGATCGATACGCTGTTTTGATCCTCATGCAAAAAAATTCCAAGGTATTTTCCTTCGCTGCCATATCGAACCGCGTTAGACAGCAGGTTGAACAATATCCTTTGCAACGCGTTTTTTTCGCCCTGTACATAAACCGCCTTATCGGGTATGGAAATCTCCACTTCAAAGTTTTTCTGTAATAAAATTTCATAAAAACTAAGGGCGCTTTCCCTGCATAGTTCGCTTATATCGATTTTGGAAATGGTAATGTCCGTATCTCCCGCCTCGAGCTTTGCCAGTGTGAAGAACTGGTTAATCAAATCCATTACCTGCTTTGCTTTCGTTTCCACTTTCTCCAGCATTTCATTGTCCGCATCCGCAAGCCGCATAATTTCCAGATATCCCAGTATAACGGTCAGCGGCGTTTTGATATCGTGGGATATGTTCGCCAGCATCTTTTTGGATGCAAGCTCGCCCCTTTTAAATTCAGCCTTCATTTTCTGCCGGTCCAGCAGCAGCCGGTTGATCTGGCTATCCAATTCCATCAAGGCAGGATTGTCTGTAAATACCATTACTTTTTCATCGCTGCCGGATTCCGATATTTCCTCCAGTTTCCGGCTGACCTGCTTTAATTTTTTCTCGATCCCCCTCCCAAATACAAACCGCTGGTACAAGACGGTCAAAGACAGGGCAGCGATTATAAGCAACAGGAAAAAACGAATTGCCTGGTCGCCCATGTTACAAATCTCCCGCCTTATATCCGAT
>CASUON010000433.1 GCA_949457475.1 uncultured Lachnospiraceae bacterium | reverse complement strand
TAATTTTCTTTTTATAATATATTCTGCATATCCCCACCCCCTGAAAAGTAACTAGAAAGCTTTTATAATACTCGCTTAAAAATACCGCTTGACAAACCAGAGGAATAGTGATATGGTTAGCTACATAAGTAATTAACCACTTAACAAGTGAGGTGATATATTTGAATGAAATTTTAAACCAGGAAAAATCCATCTATTTACAGATCAGCGAGATGATAGAAAATGATATCCTAAGGGATATCCTGATGGAAGAAGAAAAAGTACCCAGTACGAACGAACTCGCAAAATATTTCAAAATTAATCCTGCGACAGCCGCGAAAGGAATGAATCTGTTAGTAGACGAAGAAATTTTGTATAAGAAAAGGGGGATTGGGATGTTTGTATCAAAAGGGGCAAAAGAGGCCATTAAAAAGAAAAGGAAAGACCAGTTTTATGAAAATTATATCAAGGCTATGCTGGATGAAGCCGCAAGCCTTGGAATCAGTGAAAGCGATTTGATCGAAATGATTAAAAACCACGATTAAAGCCATAGCAAAAATACGCAATAAAAAATACGCAATAACAAAAATACGTGTTGACAAAAACGACGTATCAAAATAAAAGCTTATACAGTGTAAATAGCAGCACAGAATTGGAGGGGACAATGAGTTTAACATGTAAAGGCGTGTGTAAAACGTATCATAAAACAGAAGTTTTAAATAATATCGACCTGGAAATTGAACAGGGCAAGATTTACGGCCTGATCGGAAGAAATGGGGCTGGCAAGACGACGTTGCTGTCTATCTTGACGGCGCAAAATCCGGCGACAAAAGGGGTAGTTAGTTATAACGGCAAGCCGGTATGGGAGAACCAGGAAGCATTGGACCACATCTGCTTTTCTAGGGAACTAAATCCGATGACGGCGTTTGGCCCAAATACGATGAAGATCAAAGAGTATTTAAGGGTCGCTTCTGTATTTTTCCCAAACTGGGATAAACAGATGGCGAAAAATCTGGTAGAACTGTTTCATCTGGATGTAAAAAAGAAGATTGCAAAAGTGTCCAAAGGCATGATGAGTATGGTTACCATTATTGTGGCGATGGCGAGCAAAGCAGATATTACTATTTTGGACGAACCGGTTGCCGGGCTGGACGTCGTAGTCAGGGAGCAGTTTTATAAACTGCTGATCGACGAGTATACAAATACCGGGCGGACATTTGTGATATCAACACATATTATCGAAGAAGCGGCGGATATCTTTGAAGAAGTAATTATAATAAAGGATGGGCGGATATTGTGTAAAGAAAATACGCAGGAACTGTTGGAACGCAGCAGACATGTATGCGGAAACGCGCAAGAAGTAGACGCCGCGTGCGCCGGACTGGATGTTTACCATGTAGAAAATATGGGGCGCAGCAAAGGTGCGACGGTTGTCTTGCGGGAAGGGCAAGAGCTGCCGCAGGGGTATGATGTTACCGTGCAGCCGGTCAGCCTACAAAATGTGTTTGTAGCGCTTTGTGGAGGAGGGGAAGATTTATGAAAAGCTCCAGAATAAGTGGACTTGATCGCGCGATACGCTATTATTTCCGGATGGCTGAAATGTATGTAGCTATGGTTCTTATAGGAAGTTTTCTGCTAGCCGCCTATAATCGGCTTATAAATGGAGGGGGCCTGGGGTTTCAGGATATTGTCCAGCAGGTGCCAAAGACGATTGCAATGCTGACAGCGGTCATACTGTTTATCATTGGGCTTGCAGACATGCAGACGTGGCATTCCATGCTTGTTTCATTTGGATGCCGCAGGAGGAATATTTATTTAGGCAGTATGTTTATGAATCTGTTGATGATTGGCGAATGCCTGTTGCTTTATGAGCTGTTTTCTGTATTATTTTTGCATGATGCGAACGTGTGGACGCTGCCATACCTGGCAGCTTTGTACCTGGCAACGGAAGGCGTCGCGCAGCTGGTCGGGGCTGCGGTCGCAAAATGGGGGAAATTTATCTATATTATTTTTACAATTACAATTGTGCTGATAGGCATTGTAGTTGTGGCGGTAGCAATTAATGTATATGGGGACACAGATTCGACGGGCGCATACGACTTGTGGATCGCGAAATTGTCCGGGCCAAGCCTAAAGTGGGGCGCCCTGTTGGCAGGCGGTGCGATATGCGTTGCTGCAAATGCCGTGTTTTACCGTATATTAAGAAAATTTGAAGTAAGGGCTTAATGGAGCAGGAAAAAGCTATGTGGAAACAAAGGCCTAATGGAGCAGGAGGAGAGG
>CASUON010000432.1 GCA_949457475.1 uncultured Lachnospiraceae bacterium | reverse complement strand
TGCAACATTTTGTTATATGAAGGCATGCTATCCATATTTGGCAAAAAGCCACGGTTCAGTGATTAATTTTGCTTCTGGGGCGGGGTTATTTGGAAATTTTGGGCAATGTGCATATGCGGCAGCAAAAGAGGCAATTCGCGGGCTTACGCGCGTGGCCGCAACAGAATGGGGCAAGGATGGGATAAATGTAAATATTGTATGCCCGCTTGCGTGGACAGCCCAGCTAGAGCAATTCCAGTCTGCATATCCAGAAGCATTTAAAGCAAATGTAACTATGCCGCCGATGGGGCATTATGGTGATTCAGAAAAAGAAATTGGGCGCGTATGTGTCCAGCTAGCATCTCCGGATTTTAAATATATGTCAGGAGAAACATTAACGCTGGAGGGCGGAATGGGGCAGCGGCCTTAATAGCCCAAATGAATTGAGAGAATAAAAGATAACCATATAATTTGTAAACAGTAAGTAATGTGGCAATCAGGCAGGAGACGGATGCGGAACGTTTCCTGTCTGATTGTAAGTTTAAGCGGAGAAAAAGGAGGACATACATGCAGAAGAATATACCAGCAAGATTGAACAGGCTGCGCCAGAGAATGCAGGATGAAAAGATGGACGCCTATCTTGTTTTAAGTAACGATTTTCATGCCTCTGAATATGTAGGCGAATACTTTAAATGCAGGGAGTATATTTCAGGCTTCAGTGGATCTGCCGGCAATGTATTGGTTTTACCAGACGAGGCAGGGTTATGGACGGATGGACGATATTTTATCCAGGCAGAGCAGGAGCTATCAGGCAGTGGAATTGCCCTATTCCGGATGGAAGAAGAAGGCGTTTTACCATTAGAAGAATATTTAGCCCAAAAGCTTCCAGAACATGGATGCATTGGCGTTGACGGAAGGACTATGGATGTTGCGACATATCGAAAACTAATGAAAGCTGTACAGAACAAACAAGCAACTATTCGCCCGGATAAAGATTTGGTTGGCGATATCTGGGAAGAACGGCCGGAAATGTCCTGCGCACCAGCATGGAATTTGGACCTTTGTTTTGCCGGAAAATCAAGAAATGAAAAAATAAAAGAAATCCGAAAAAAATTGAAACAGGAACAGGCAGAATGCACAGTGATATCTTCTTTAGATGATATTGCATGGCTGTTAAATGTTCGTGGAAATGATGTTGCATGTACTCCGGTAGTACTTAGTTATATGTTCGTTAGCCAGGAGCAGGTAATCTGGTTTGTGCAGGAACAAGCAGTAGATGAAAAATTATTGAATGAACTAAAGGCAGATGGAATCATACAGCGCAACTACCATGAAATTTACAATTTTTTAGAAGAAGAATTAAAATGTCAGGTTATATATATCGACCCGGAACGCGTAAATATGCTTATTTATGAAAAAGCACATGGGCATGAAAGAAAAAGGGTGATATTGGAAGGGCAAAATTTCACTTTGCTACCGAAAGCAATAAAAAACGAAACAGAAGTGGCTAACATGCGCCAGGCGCATAGGAAAGACGCTGTTGCATGTATAAAATTTATATGCTGGCTAAAGAAAAATATAGGGTCAGCCCATATGTCGGAGCGTTCCGTAATAAAAAAACTGGAAGAATTTCGTAGGGAGCAAGAACATTACCTTGGGGCAAGTTTTCCTACGATTGCTGGTTACGCGGAGCATGCGGCTTTACCACATTATAGCGCAACGGAAGAATCGGATGCCACCTTAAACAAAGAAAATTATCTCTTAGTAGATTCAGGAGGCCATTATTTAGAAGGAACTACGGATATTACAAGAACGATTGCCCTGGGTGATCTAACCTGGGAACAAAAGCATCATTATACAATGGTTTTAAAAGGCAATATAAGGCTTGCAGGTGCAAAATTCAAATATGGATGTCCAGGCATTGCGCTTGACTATTTGGCTAGAGAAGAGCTGTTCAAGGAAGGATTAGACTACAATCATGGTACTGGCCATGGGGTTGGGTATCTATTAAGCGTACATGAATCGCCAAATAGCTTTCGAGCGAAAATAAGTTCTAGTAAGGACGAATGTACAGCTTTGGAAAGCGGTATGATTACTTCGGATGAACCAGGCATTTATTTAGAAGGAAGATATGGCATACGGATCGAAGACTTGCTTGTTTGCAGTCAATTGGGAAAAAACTCTTATGGGCAATTCCTTGGATTTGAAACGTTGACGTTGGTTCCATACGAGAGGGATGCAATATTGGTAGATGAACTGACCGATCAAGAACGTGAACAAATCGACCAATATC
>CASUON010000431.1 GCA_949457475.1 uncultured Lachnospiraceae bacterium | reverse complement strand
TTCTTACATCCCGAAGCTGGAACATCCGAGAGGGCTTGCGGCCTGGTTCCAGCGTTCGGGTAGCACAAAACTTAAAAACTATTCCAGAATTTAATTGCCGGATATCTTATTTTTCTTTTTATAGTATATTCTGCATATCCCAATCCTCGTGAAAAGTAACAATAACGCAAAGCGGCAAATATGTTAAAAATTGGAAGTATTGACTTTAAAATGATATCCTGACATAATGGATAAAATATAAAACAGGCAGGAGGTTCTTACATGGCAATTGTAGCAGCATATATGGTGCCGCACCCGCCTTTGATCGTACCGCAGGTTGGCAGGGGCGAGGAGCGTGGCATACAAAAAACAATCGACGCGTATGAGGAAATCGCCCGGGAAATCGCCGCGCTGCGTCCGCAGACGATTATTTTGACTTCCCCGCATCAGACGATGTATGCGGATTATTTCCATATATCCCCGGGGCAGGCGGCGCAAGGGGATTTTGGACAGTTCCGCGCCGGGCAGGTAAAGATAGAAGTCCGCTATGATACGGAGTTTGTCAGCCGGCTGTGCGAGATGGCTGACCGAAACGGCTTCCCAGCAGGGACGGATGGGGAGCGAAACAAGCGGCTTGACCATGGGACGATGGTGCCGCTTTATTTTATCCGCAAGCACTGGGCGGATTTTCGCCTTGTAAGGATTGGGCTGTCCGGCCTGCCGCTTGGGATGCATTATCAGCTGGGGCAGATGGTACAAGAGGTTGTCCGGCGTATGGATCTGCGCGCGGTAGTCGTTGCAAGCGGGGATTTGTCGCACCGGCTCAAAGCGGACGGCCCATATGGATTCCAGAAGGAAGGGCCCCAATACGACCAGCGTGTGATGGAAGTGATGCGCAAAGGGGATTTTGCCAGGCTGCTTAAGTTTCCGGAAGAGTTTTGTGAAAAGGCAGGGGAATGCGGCCACCGTTCCTTTACAATCCTGGCCGGGGCTTTGGACCAAACGCCCGTAGACGCCAGGCAGCTTTCTTATGAGGGGCCGTTCGGCGTAGGGTATGGCATTTGCGCTTATACAGCGCGTGTTGAAGAAAATAAATGATAAATATATGGTTTTGGAAATAAAAACATCAAGCTGCAATTTCATATTTTTAACAGTGTATGATAGTACGGATAAGTATAGATACTGATAGTAAAAAACAATATATAATGGCCAATATAAAAATAGTAAACGGGCGTATGATTATAAAAACGGAGGGAACAAGGATGGCAGGACAAGACGCTTATGTAGCGCTGGCGCGGGAAACGATTGAGGAATATATAAGGAATGGAAAGGTACTGCAAGTGCCGGACGGGCTGCCCGAAGAGATGTATACGCGCCAGGCGGGCGTGTTTGTTTCCATTAAAAAGAAACGGGGAAAACATAAAAATTCAATAGAGACTTTAAATCAAGCGGATTTGGCAGGCATATCCGGGCGTGCGCAGCAAATGCGGGAAACGGAGGAAGAAGGGGAGCTTAGGGGTTGTATTGGCACGATTCAGGCGGTGCAGCGTTCCATCGCGGAAGAAATTATACAAAACGCGATCAGCGCTTCTACGCGCGACCCACGTTTCTTTCCGATCCATAGCGAGGAGCTGGACAGGCTTTCCATTAGTGTGGATGTGCTAGGGGAGCTGGAAGAGGTGGATTCGCTGCGGCAGCTGGATGCAAAGCGTTATGGGGTGGTCGTCACAAAAGGGCGCAGGCGGGGGCTTTTGCTGCCGAACTTAGAAGGCGTGGATACGGTAGAAGACCAGGTTGCCATAGCAAAACGCAAAGCCGGCATCGGGGAAACGGAACGCGTACAGCTGCAGCGGTTCGAGGTGATAAGGCATAAATAGGATGCGTTTCGGAAAACTTTTTTGAAGATTTTGTGAAAACGTGTTGACAAAGAAAAACTGGAGTGTTATCTTAGACGTATCGATATTAGCACTCTAATTAATTGAGTGCTAACAAAAAGGCTTTCCGAATAAAGGAAAACGCCTGCTGGTATAAGAACAGACAGAAAGGTTGTTGTGCTTTTTATGGAAGGACTTGACGAAAGAAAGACCAAGATATTAAAAGCAATCATAAAAACGTATTTAGAAACAGGCGAGCCGGTTGGCTCGAGGACAATTTCCAAATATACCGACCTGCATTTAAGTTCTGCGACGATCCGTAATGAAATGTCTGACCTAGAGGAGCTTGGGTATATCCTTCAGCCGCATACGTCCGCGGGGAGGATTCCTTCCGACAAAGGCTACCGGTTCTATGTAGACAGCCTGATCGCTGA
>CASUON010000430.1 GCA_949457475.1 uncultured Lachnospiraceae bacterium | reverse complement strand
AGGGTACAAAATGTGAAGCACATCTTACGGAAAGCATTTTTCAAACACGCTCTAGGCCAGGCCACAGCTTTTTATTTTTTAGCAAAACTACCATTTGAAAAACCCTGAAAACATTCTTATCGCCATATTGTTTTTTCATTGGCGATAACTTAATACATAGGCATAAGGGTATATCTGCCAGTTGTACAGACAATCTTCAGATATGAATGGCTACGGAATAAGCTGCAACCTGGTTCTATATAAATAGCATCTACAAAACAGAGCCTTTTATGTGGGGAAAATACTGGAAAGCAGGTTGCCAGGCTCATGCACGTATGGAACACAAAAGTGTAGAAATTAAGTTAGCGGCTTTTTAATGCGCGCATGGAATTTAAAATCGCGATGACCGATACCCCCACATCCGCAAATACGGCTTCCCACATATTTGCCATGCCAAACGCCCCAAGAAGCAGCACCAGCGCTTTTATGCCCAATGCAAATACAATATTCTGTTTTACAATACGCATTGTGCTTCTGGAGATGCGCACGATTGCCGCTATTTTACGGATATCGTCATCCATTAATACTATGTCCGCCGCTTCAATCGCCGCATCGGAGCCCAAACTGCCCATCGCTATGCCGATATCCGCCCGGGTCAGCACCGGGGCGTCATTAATGCCGTCGCCAGCGAACGCAAGGCGCCCTTTTTCCGGCTGGCTGCTTAAAAGCTGTTCGACGCATGCCACCTTTTCCCCTGGCAGCAGCCCTGCATGTACTTCGTCAATCCCCAATGCCTGCGCTACCTGTTTTGCGGCTTGCGGGCGGTCCCCCGTCAGCATGACGGTTTTTCGTACGCCTACCTGCTTCATACCCTTTATAGCTTCTAACGCGCCGTCTTTAACTGTATCGGAAATAACGGCCGCCCCTGCATAATTTCCATCGCACGCGACATATACCGCTGTCCCGCCCTGGCTACATGCAGTATAAGCAATCTGGTTTTGCTCCATCAGCTTCTCATTTCCAATCAGCACGTCCTTTCCATCAACCTGGATGCGAATGCCATGGCCTGCAATTTCCTCCGCTTCGGACACGCGCCCCATATTGACCGGCTGCCCGTATGCTTCTTTCAAAGAGCCCGCGATCGGATGGTTGGAATAGGCCTCTGCGAGCGCGGCCAGTTCCAGCAGCTGTTCGGATGACATTTCCCCATGTGGAAACAGCTGCGAAACTTTAAATTCCCCTTTGGTCAATGTGCCCGTTTTGTCAAAAACAATCGTCGTCATTTCTGCAACGGCCTCTAAATAATTGCTCCCTTTGACTAGCACGCCAATTTTAGAAGCCGCGCCGATCCCCCCGAAAAAGCCAAGCGGCACGGAGATAACAAGCGCACAAGGGCAGGAAATAACAAGAAAGATACAAGCCCTTTGCATCCAGTCGGCCCATCCCCCGCCTAATACAAGCGGCGGCAGTACTGCCAATATCGCTGCCGCGATGGTAACAACCGGCGTATAATAGCGTGCAAAGCGGGTTATATAATTTTCCACTTTTGCTTTCTTGCTGCCCGCATTCTCAACCAGTTCCAAAATTTTTGCAACGGTAGAATCGTCAAATTCCTTTGTAACGCGCACGCGCAACGTGCCGCTGCCATTGACGCAGCCACTGACCACCTCATCTCCCGCAGCCGCTTTGCGCGGCACGGATTCCCCAGTCAACGCCGCCGTATCGATAAAAGATTCGCCCTCTTCTACAACGCCGTCCAACGGAACCCTCTCCCCTGGCTTTATCACAATTACGCTGCCTACTTCTACATCATCCGGATCTACCCTGACCAGCTGCCCATCCTGTTCCATGTTGGCATATTCCGGACATATATCCATCATATCCGCAATCGACTGGCGCGACTTTCCAACCGCATAATTTTGAAACAGCTCGCCAACCTGGTAAAACAGCATAACGGCCACAGCCTCAGAATACTCCTGGATCGCAAATGCGCCAAACGTCGCCACCATCATTAAGAAGTTTTCATCAAATACCTGCCCGTTTTTAATATTGCGAAATGCTTTATATACAATATCATAGCCAACGACCAGATAAGGAACCAGGTAGATAAAAAATAAAACAGCCGGATATGCAATCTGCTCTAACGCCCCTGTATGTTCGCATATGAAAAGCCCTACAAACAAAATAAATGCCAGTATGATCCGAAGAAGCATCTTTTTTTGCTTTTCCGTCATATTCATATCGTCCCCTCCATTTGCCTCCTATCATAACACACCAAAAACTTGATCTGTTCTTGACCGTGGCCAGAACCTATCCGTCATTTGCCTCTTGTACAACC
>CASUON010000429.1 GCA_949457475.1 uncultured Lachnospiraceae bacterium | reverse complement strand
GGCATTAAATAATTGCCAGATATATAGCCCCTCCGGGGGATGCGCACTCGCACGAAAATGTAGATGCCGCAAGCGGCCGTGCTCGGCGCAGATGGCGATAATGAATCGCCATCTATATAATGTTCAAATACATTCGTCCGCCTGTATTGTCCTGTTAATGTTCTATAAACGTTACATCATAACTCTAAGACGTTTTACCGCTATTTTGAAAACATCCCGCCATCGCTCAAAAAACGATCCTGTGTCATGGACGACACCATGACAATGCTGTTTTTATCGCTCATGGCACTATACGCAGCATATTGTATCACGTTTTACTTGCCCTGCGCAGAAATTACTTTCTCCTGTACAGACTTCGGCACCTGCTCATATTTCTCAAAAAACATGGAATAGTTGCCGCGCCCTTGCGTCCGGGAGCGCAGGTCTGTAGAATAGCCAAACATCTCTGCAAGCGGTACATATGCGCGCACAATCTTGCCGCCGCCCAGGTCGTCCATACCTTCAATACGTCCGCGGCGTGAATTCAGATCGCCGATTACGTCGCCCATATATTCTTCCGGCATCGTAACTTCTACCTTCATGATCGGCTCTAAAATTGCAGGCGCAGCTTTGGACATCGCCTCTTTAAAACACATCGAGCCGGCAATATGGAACGCCATCTCGGATGAATCGACTTCATGGAAGGATCCGTCGTATACGGTAGCATGGATGCCAAGTACTGGGAATCCGGCAAGTATCCCTGCCTGCGCCGCTTCTTCGATCCCTTCTCCAACCGCCGGGATGTATTCCTTTGGAATCGAGCCGCCCACAACTGCTGATTCGAACTTGAATACTTCTTCGCCGTTTGCGTCCATCGGTTCGAACTTAACTTTACAATGACCGTACTGGCCGCGGCCGCCGGACTGTTTCGCATATTTGTATTCCTGATCGACCGGTTTTGTAAAGGTTTCTTTATAAGCAACCTGAGGGGCGCCTACGTTTGCTTCTACTTTAAATTCACGTAGCAGGCGGTCTACAATAATTTCCAGGTGCAGCTCGCCCATGCCCGCGATAATTGTCTGGCCGGTCTCCTGGTCGGTATGCGCGCGGAACGTCGGGTCTTCTTCTGCAAGTTTTGCCAACGCTTCGCCCATTTTGCCCTGCCCGGCTTTTGTCTTCGGTTCAATTGCAAGCTCAATAACCGGTTCTGGGAATTCCATGGATTCCAAAATAACCGGATGCTGGTCGTCGCAGATCGTATCACCGGTCGTCGTAAGCTTGAAGCCAACGGCAGCCGCAATATCGCCGGAATATACTTTATCTAATTCCGCCCGCTTATTTGCATGCATCTGCAACAAGCGGCCGACACGTTCTTTTTTGTCCTTGGTCGCGTTTAATACGTACGAACCAGACTTTAATACGCCGGAATATACGCGGATAAACGCCAGTTTACCGACAAACGGGTCTGTCATAATCTTGAATGCCAACGCGGAGAACGGTTCTTCGTCTGAAGAATGGCGTTCTACTTCATTGCCGTCCAGGTCAACGCCTTTGATTGCCGGTACGTCAGTAGGGGCCGGCATAAACTCAAGGATAGCGTCCAGCAGTTTCTGTACGCCTTTGTTGCGGTATGCAGAACCGCAGCATACTGGCACAGCCGTACATTCACAAGTCGCTTTGCGCAGCACATTCTTTAACTCTTCGACAGAAGGCTCTTCGCCTTCTAGGTACTGCATCATTAGATCGTCGTCTAATTCGCAGATTTTTTCTACCAATTCCGTATGATACAGTTCCGCATCGTCTTTCATATCGTCCGGAATTGCAGAAATAGAGATATCATCGCCTTTGTCATCGTTGTAGATATATGCTTCCATTTCAAACAAGTCGATAATTCCCTGGAATTCATCTTCTTTACCAATCGGCAGCTGCAAAATAATTGCATTTTTCCCTAACCTGTTCCGAATCTGGTCGACCGCGCCGTAGAAATCAGCGCCCATAATGTCCATCTTATTGATAAAGGCCATTCGTGGAACATTGTAAGTGTCTGCCTGGCGCCATACGTTTTCTGACTGCGGTTCTACACCGCCCTTTGCACAGAAAACGCCGACTGCGCCGTCCAATACGCGCAACGAACGTTCCACTTCGACTGTGAAGTCAACGTGTCCGGGAGTATCAATAATATTGATCCGATGCTCCTGCGCGCCCGGCTTTACTTTCGTATGGTCCTCCAGCGTCCAGTGACAGGTTGTAGCGGCTGAAGTAATTGTGATGCCTCTTTCCTGCTCCTGCTCCATCCAGTCCATAGTAGCAGTACCTTCGTGAGTATCACCAATTTTGTGATTAA
>CASUON010000428.1 GCA_949457475.1 uncultured Lachnospiraceae bacterium | reverse complement strand
CAGCTACATTATGTTTGCAAAATTTTGAAAAACCTCTTGCATAAGGGATATGAATATGCTACTATAATATAGCTGTTGAGTACAACATGCGTACATTTATATAAGAATGATAATGTTTAGATTATGATACATGCGAGGTGAAGATAATGAAGACAGATATTCAGCCAGAATACTACCAGGCGACGGTTACATGCAACTGTGGCAACACATTTGTGACTGGTTCCACAAAAAAGGAGCTCCATGTAGAAATTTGCTCCAAGTGTCATCCATTCTACACAGGCCAGCAGAAAGCAAGCCAGGCCCGTGGACGTATTGAACAGTTCAATAAGAGATATGGCATGAAATAGAACAGGAACTGTGGCAGGCAAGGTTGAGGTTGAGAAATCTCAACCTTTTTCACTGTATACGCAGGAAAAATAGCCCGCCCGCAGCTGGAATGCAGACGGTAGTGATAAAAACTGCTCTGACGAATTTTACGGCCGCTGATATACCGTTTGTAATACGTGGTGCGACGTGGTGCGGGTGTCAGCGGCAAAAACCGACCTGACGGGCACAAGGCTGTGTACAGGGCCGTTATAAATGGAGGGGCTATGAGATATTCCGGGATCGGCGGCCAAGCCGTTATGGAAGGCGTTATGATGAGGAACGGGGAGCGTTATGCGGTGGCTGTCCGTAAGCCTGACGGGGAAATTATTGTGGACGCGCAGCAATACAGGGGGATACTGCCGGAAACAAAGGTGAAAAACGTCCCTTTTGTGCGCGGCGTTATAAATTTTGTAAATTCGCTGGCGCTTGGAATGAAAACGCTGATGTATTCCGCATCTTTTTATGAAGAAGAGCCAGAGGCGGCTAGGCCGGGCGAAAAAGAGCAGATACCGTCGGGCAAAATAGGCGAATGCGCAAAAACGGCAAAGCCGGGCGAAAAAGAATTGGCGGAAAAAAAGCCAGGCAGCGACGACCGCCTGCTTTTGGGTGGCACGGTTGCCGTATCCATTCTGGCGGCGGTGGGGCTGTTTATCCTGGCCCCGTATTTCATTTCCGGCATCTTCCGGCCATTTGTCCATTCGGCAGCAGTGCTTGCGCTGATTGAAGGGGCGTTGCGCTTGGCCATTTTTTTTACCTATATCCTTTTGATTTCGCGGATGGAAGATATACAACGGGTCTTTATGTACCACGGGGCGGAGCATAAGTGTATCAACTGTATCGAGCACGGCTTGGAGCTGAACGTGGAGAATGTACGCAACAGCTCCAGGCTGCACAAACGATGTGGGACGAGTTTTTTGTTCCTGGTTGTATGTATCAGCATCGTGTTTTTTATTTTTATACGCACCGACTCCGCTTTGCTGCGTATTGCGTTGCGCCTGCTGTTTGTCCCTGTCATAGCGGGGGTCGCCTATGAATGTATCCGCCTGGCGGGCAGGAGCGGCAATAAGCTTGTGGAATTGCTAAGTATGCCGGGGATGGCGCTGCAAAAGCTGACAACAAGGGAGCCGGACGATGCGATGATCGAAGTGGGGATTGCGTCGGTAGAAGCGGTATTTGACTGGAAAGCATATTTGGAGGATTGGCATGACGTATAGTGAAGCAATGGACTGGGGAAACGGGGTGCTTGCGCAGGCGGGTGTAGAAGAAGCGGGGCTGGACGCCTGGCTGTTGATGGCGACTGTCTGCAAAATCAACCGTACTTTTTATTATTCCCATTTGGAAGATGACATGACGACGGAGCAGCATTCCGAATATGAAATTGCCATACGTAAACGCGCGGAGCGCATTCCGTTGCAATATATTACCGGTGAACAGGAATTTATGGGGCTGAATTTCAAAGTAAATTCCAGTGTGTTAATTCCAAGGCAGGATACGGAGACGCTAGTAGAAGAAGCGTTAAAAATCTGCCAGCCTGGAATGAAAGTGCTAGACTTGTGCACCGGATGCGGCTGTATCGCGGTTAGCCTGATGAAAAACGCGCCCGGCATGACGGCTGTCGGCAGCGACGTCTCCAAACAGGCGCTGCTTGTGGCAAAGGAAAATGGCAAGACGCATGAAGTAGTCATTGACTGGCTGCGCAGCAATTTATATGAAAATATCAATGAACGGTTTGACCTGATCGTATCCAACCCGCCGTATATTCCGCAGCCGGAACTGCTGGAGCTGATGCCGGAAGTGCGGGATTTTGAACCGGTAGAGGCCCTAGACGGCGGCGTCGACGGCCTGGATTTCTACCGGCAGATTATCGCGCAAGGCAAAGATTATCTGAACAAGGACGGCTATTTATACCTGGAGATCGGCTATAACCAGGGGCCGGCGGTAACAAACATGATGTGTGCG
>CASUON010000427.1 GCA_949457475.1 uncultured Lachnospiraceae bacterium | reverse complement strand
AGCAGATTGTATGTTTTTTTTGATAAAATTTTTAAAAAGTTGTAAAGTGCTGTTAGGATTACATTGATGGAAAAAAGGAATTAAAGGAAATCAGCATGGAATTTCGTGCGGGATATGTTTTAGGAAGTGAAAAACCTAGCCGGATAGGCTGCGGAATATATTAAACAAATTTCCAATGGCTTCCCTGGGAGACAAAAAATACAAAAATCAGATTTTGGTACTGAGTTCCGTTTTTTGATTTTTGTATTTTTTTGCGCAGCCCGTGCAGGGGAAAGATGCCGCTAAGGCGGCGCACGGGTATTGCAAAGCTTGTGGACAGAGGAAAAGAAACGCGTGTAATAATAAACAGCCCGTGCAGGGGAAAAAACATGGCAGATGAGCAGGGTGCATGGATCATGCAGGGCATGGACTGGGACGATCCGCGCCGTATAAAGACATACAGGGAGTTAATCAGCCTGGTCAATGAAACAGGTTTTCTTCCGTTATTTAAGAATGAAATAGAAAGATTCTCGGCGGAGGAGCATGTATCGCCGCTTTACTGGTGGACAGGCGACCGGGAGCAGGACCCATGGGTATGGAGGGAGCTGATCGCAGGTACGGGGGAAGTTGCATATGGTAAATTCTTTGGCCGAAAGGCGGGATTTATCAGCATGGAGTGGCTCCCTGTATTTGTAAATTTCAGGAGGGACGGATACGATTTTGACGCAAGGTGGGATGATGAACTTGCCGGCATAAGGCACAAGGGAATCATGGACTGCTTTGGGAACAGCCCCGGCGACGGGATCGCGGAATATACGGGGCTGCAGTTAAAGCAGCTTGCGGGGTTCGGGAAAGGCGGGCATAAGAATTTTGACGGGATCATGACAGACCTGCAGATGCAGACATACCTTGTCATAAAGGAATTCAGGCGAAAACGAAACAGGAAAGGACAGGAATACGGAATGCCGGTCTGCGTTTACTGCCGCCCGGAGGATCTGTGGGGATACGAAGTGGTAACTGGCTCGTACAGGGAAGAGTCCCTGCGGTCAAAGGAAAAGATTTACGGTCGCCTGAAAGAACTGTATCCTGATGCGGATGGGAAGGCTGCGGACAGAATATTAAGATAATGGAGTCTGTAAGGCCGTGCACAGGAAGAATGCGGGCATGGAAAATATGGAATATTACAGGTATTTTAAATGCTGCCAGAGCCTTGATTTTACTGGACGTTTTAAAATTTTTTCGGTTACGGGTTTCCCGTAATAGGAAATTTTATTCAATAATGGCCTTATGGGACAAAAAATACAAAAATCAAATTTGGGAACTGAGTTCCATTTTTCGATTTTTGTATTATTTTATAATGATAAGTTTGGGAAAAGCTTTATCTACTCTGTTGAATATAGCATGTAGTCATTGGATAGTCAGAAAGCTTTCGCTTCATAAGAACTTGTTTCATTTTCCTGCGAGGCAAAAAGAAATAACTGTTATATTTTATATATAACAGTTATAACAACTATTCGTTAAATCAGTCTTTTGCGAATAATAAAATTATATACCCCATATAAGTATACTATGCTCTCAGTCCGTAACTAACCACCAAAGTCTCATTTTTCATACAGTTTAGAGACGGAAAACACCTTTGTGGAAATGAGATATTCTTTTCAAAAACTGATTCAAAAACTTCAACCTTTTGCATATAATAAAACTCTGGACCCGTAAAACTTAATTTGATGGAAGTTCTGAACATTTACATTAAATTCTTTCCATGATATCTGTCAGATCGTTTTCGAACAGACGAAAGAAATCTTTAATTTTTATCTTAGTTTCCGTTCCCGGCCAGTCACCCATAAAGTCCTGGGAGTACCAGTCGTAATCTTTGTAGTGTCCCGGTTCATATTCAATTTTGGATTCTGCTATCAGGTCTGACATCTCTCCTCCACCGATAATCCCGCTCTGTACTGCATAGAACATTGTTCCACAGCTCATATATTCGGATGTCAGTTCCTCAATTAAAAATCGCACCATAGTCTTGTTGCTGCTATCTCTTGTTCATTCAGCTCATATTCAGCTACTTCCTTTTTCGCGGCAAGAATCTTCATCAGTTTCATCACATGGTCGGCATTTTCATTATCCTTCAGCTCCATGTTATTTACCTGTCTCTTTCTTTTCTGCTCTTTTCTTTCGCGTTCCATAATTTCACTCATTTTAACCTCGGAACACTTCTGACAGCGGTCTAGTACAGCATTGCTTAAATATTAGTGATTAAATTGCTAATGGTATACCGGCATATGTCCACTTTAATGGATGTGCCGTAAGATTGTATTGTTCAATAAAGCGCAGGATGCTTGCTTCCA
>CASUON010000426.1 GCA_949457475.1 uncultured Lachnospiraceae bacterium | reverse complement strand
GCACGCTTCGCTTCTTCTACGGCGTTTCCCATTGCAATGCCTACCCCGGCGGCTTCAATCAACGGAATGTCTAACTCCTGGTCGCCTACCGCGATTGTATCTTGCAAGCTGATATTCAGCTTTTCACAAATATGGATGAACGCGGTCCCTTTGGTAACGCCTTTCGGAAAAATCTCAATAAGCGATTCGGAAGAACACGCGATATCTATTTCCGGCAATGCCTGCTGCTTCATCTGTTCATAGATTGCCTGAGCTTTTTTCGGCGCCGCCGCAATCAGCAGTTTATTTGGGCCTGTTTCCTCCTTTTCCCATTGATCCGCGAGCCTGCCTACATCGACAACCTCCGGCTGGTACTGGATAATTTCTATCTCCCGCTCAATATATGGGTCAATGCTGCTTACAAACCATTTCCTTTCCTGAAAAATCCAAAGCGGAACCTGATTCCTATTTGCAATTTCCTGATATACCGTCCGCATCGTACGCGGCAGCAGATACGAAGCACTGATGCACTGGTCGCCCAATACTACATACGTCCCGGCATTGCAGACCTTGATACACTGGACGCCAAGTTCTTTTTCTACCAAATCCACGCCCGCAGGCATCCTGCCTGACGCCAAGGCAATCTGGATGCCCATATCTGAGGCCTCCCGGACAGCGTTGCGCACCTGCGGCATTACCTTTTTCCCATCCGTCAAAATCGTCCCGTCAATGTCCAGGCAGATTAGTTTATATTTCATGATTTCACATCCCCATCTAAAATATGTAATATTTTCCCGACATTTCTGCGTCCATTTTTCAACCCCAGATTTAAAACCACGGCGCTGCAGCTGCCCACAACCATAAGTGCAATCCCCAAAATGCCAAGCAAAAGGTTTTGCATGCCGCCTGCCATTCCATAGTAGGCAATGACAACGCCTATTGCGGACAAGGCCAGCGCGATATTTTTCCAACGGTTTATCATTTTAAGCGCCCTTACCTGCATCTGGGCTTCCTTTGACAAGCTTCTCTTTTCACTGGCATTCATGGCATTGCCTCCTAAAAATTTAATATGTTAATCTCGGATCGAAGAATCCAACAAATACACCGACAAACGCTACTACTACGAGCAGCAGCATGACCTTGATCGGCGACATCTGCTTTTTGGCCATTAAAAACCAGCAGATTACAATAAAGACCGCGGTTAAAAGCCCTGGAAATACTTCGTTTAACTTATTCTGCAATTCCAAGTACGGCTTTCCGGCATCGTTATATAGCGTCAAAGAAGTTGTAACGCTTACCCATGTCGCTGACACAGCGCCGATTACAATACCGCCGAGGATAGATACCGATTCACGGATTGCCTCCCCCTGCGCGCCAATTAGGAATTCCACTGCTTTCGCACCGAGGTTGTAGCCTTTAAAATACAAACTCAATACCTTCAAGTCTGCATAGTTTCATTTATGGTGGTGCCAATTATGCGGCATGGGGGTTTAGGAACAGGTATGTGAAATCTGTGCACCATTTCTGGTTTGGCTTGTCCGCATGCAAGTCCTGGTTCAGTTTGTTCCCGAATACTTTATGGGGCTTTCCAGGCTTTGTACCCGGCTTCTTGGGGCGGACGATAGAATGCAGGGCCAGTTCGGTGTTCATATATTTATGGACTGTTGCCTGCCTATAGCTGTACCCCCTGCGCTGCAGATAGGCCGCCATGCTACGGTACCCTTCTACTCCATTATGGTTGTGGTAGATCTCTTCAATCTGCTTCTTAGCCTCTTGTTTTTGGGCGTAATAACCCGCCTTCCGGTTTTTCCGGTAGTTATAGTAGGCATTCGGACAGTTCCCCAGCCGCCGTAGCAGCCACCGGACGCCGAATTCCTTATGGTGCTGGTCAATAAATCGGTAAGCCTCTACCCGATCTCCTTTGCAAAGAATGCCGCCGCTTTTTTTAAGAATGCAACCTCTTTCCGCAATTCTTCATTCTCCCGTTTTAACCGGAGGTTTTCTTTCATGGAGTCATAATCTTCTTTTGCCTGGGAGCTTGTTTGGCATTCTTTGCGGAATTCACTGCACCATTTGGAGATGGCGGATTTGGATACGCCATACTCAGCGGTGATACTTTTGTAGGTTCGCCCTTCCTCCCCATGGAGGCGGGCAATCTTTTTCTTAAATTCGATGGGGTAGTTTTGTGACATAATGAGCGCCTCTTTTCTTATGATATTGATTATATCTCATTAGCCACTCCCGTTACAACTTTATTATAGCACTGCAAGGAAAAGGAAGAATGTGGAATGCCATAACCCAAACTACACCGATTACCAGTTAAGGCAGGTATCCGCATACATGATGGGGCTGGAGGAATTCAGCGA
>CASUON010000425.1 GCA_949457475.1 uncultured Lachnospiraceae bacterium | reverse complement strand
CGCTGGGGCAGACCCTAGCGGGCTATGTTGACTAAATTTGGGATAAATTCTCCGCAAAATGGGGAGTGCAGATTGCGGGAATGATTTTTCAAACACGCTCTAGTGCGCAGTATTATCAATTAGGGGCAGATGCTACACGTTTTCTATCAATGCTTTTTTAACGAAAACCGGCCGATCAGCCCTTTTAGGTTTTGCGCCTGCGTAGCCAGCTCTTCGCTGGACGACGCGCTTTCCTGCGCAGTCACTGAATTTGTGGCAACCGCGTCGGACATCTGCTCAAACCCTATGTTGATCTGTTCAATTGCGGCAGCCTGTTCCTCCGCAGCATCCGCAATATCCGCAATAATTTCCGTAATTTCACCGGTGCTGTTTACGACATGCATAAGGGAACTTGCTGTTTCATTGACAATGTTTGTCCCGTTGTCGACGGTTTCGATGGACTTTATAATCAGCCTGGCGGTATTCTTGGCTGCCTTTGCACTCTCTTCCGCAAGATTTCGCACTTCTTCTGCGACAACCGAAAAGCCTCTGCCTGCTTCGCCGGCGCGCGCCGCCTCGATCGCGGCATTTAACGACAACAGATTTGTCTGTTCCGCAATATCTTCAATGTTTTTAATAATATCCCCAATCTTTGACGAATCAGCCTTGATATCGGCCATCGCCTGGATCATGGACTGCATCTGCTGGTTGCATAGTTCTACATTTTTCTTTGCGTCCAAGGATTGCTGGTTGGCTTTTGCGGCGTTGTCTGCCGTAAGCTTTACCTGCTCTGAAACGCTGACGACACTCGCGGTCAGCTCTTCTAGCACGCTTGCCTGGTCAGTTGTACGGTCCGCCAGGTTTTTCGCGCCCTGCGAGGTACCGTCTGAATGGTCCGCCACAACATCCGCGGCGTTGTTCATCTGGGTCATTGTTTCATTCAAAGAACGGACAATTGTGTCAATCGATTCCTGCAAGCTTACAAAATCCCCCGTGAAGCGGGCTTCCGTTTGTATATCCAAATTTCCGTCAGACAGCTGGGAAAGCACCCGTGTTATATCCGAAATATACAAGTTCAGGCTTTGTACCGTATCGTTTAAGTTTTTCGAAAGAATGGCAAGCTCGTCGCCGGTATTTATAATCTCAACAGGCGTTTGCAAATCGCCTTCAGCAAGCTTCACTAAACGTTTCGTTACTGTGTCGACCGGATAGACAATTTCCTTGATCCGGCGCGCTACTAGGGAAATGCTGACCGCCAAAAGCAAGATTCCAATCGCACTGTTTACAAGGACGGAAATATAAACGATAGACATAAATTCCCTCTTCGGCGCTGTCATAATTAGGCGCCAGTCCTCATGGCCGGATACCGGGCAGTACGCCGCAAACATACTTTTACCATTTTGCCGATAGGTTACGGTGCCCCCTTCCTTGTTGGAGAGGATTTTTTCTGTCGCCTTTGCCAACGAGGAATATTTACGGTCTGTTTCCCGCATGGAAATGGCGTTCGTCTGATCCGCAATCTTTTGCTCGTCTTTATGGAAAATTACAGTCCCTTCCTTATTTATAATATATGCGTAACCTGTTTTTCCAAACGTGATTTCCCCAATCTTATCATTGACGGATGCGACCAGGTCGACAATATATACCGTGCCTACAATCTTGTCCCCATTGTAGACGGGTGCGCCCGATATAATAATGACGTCGCCGTTGAGGCGGTTTACAATCGGCTCCCCGACAAAGACGCCCCCTTTGGAGGTCGTCTGAAAATGTAGCTGATCGTTGAAGTCAAAATCACCGTAATTGGAATACCCCTTCCCGTTCAGTTCTACAAACCCTACTTCATCATAATGATTTTGTGTACGTACGCCGTCCATCGCCTTTAGCTTCTCTTCTTTGGAAGAACCAGTATCCCGGATCGTCTCCAAAGAGGCTACATTCATCGCGTTTACTTCCAGCGTATGCAGTGTCCGTTCCACCGCAGAAGAAGTGGAATTTAACGCTACATCCGCCATCTCATAAAGCGTTTTCATATCGCTGAAATACATAAATGTACCAGAAATTATAATTAGCGTAGCAGCCAAAATCAAAAACAAGCGCATTACCTGCGAAACAAGGTTTTTTTGCAGTGTCTGGCCTTCGGGCTGTTTTTTCCCGGCTTTTGCCGCTTTGGATTTTAACTTTGGTGTTTTTTTCATTCATACCCTCCTGCTTTTAAATATCATATTAAAAATCGCTTGCATATGTTCTAAAATTAGAATAACATTTCCATAGAACGCTGTCAATATTCAAGAAATTGGAGATTTTATACTCTTTTTCGTTTGGTTACTTTTCACGGGGTGGGGATATGCAGGATATACTATCAAAAGAAAAATAATA
>CASUON010000424.1 GCA_949457475.1 uncultured Lachnospiraceae bacterium | reverse complement strand
GTAAATCTACGGCGTGCGTGAGGGTGAGTAAAAATGTACGTTATGAAAATCCTTGAAGTGTTACAGGCACTTCCCAGCGCACAGGCTCATAGGACAACCTAAGGGGATTATGAACAGATAGGAATATCGGAACGAGGAAAGGCTTGGGACGCTGAGTGTCTGCACACGATGAAGCGGTGACTGTGAAAACATCAGCAATGAAACAAGCAGTCTTTATCCGGCTGAGAGCGGCGGCATGACCAGCGAAGCGGGGATAATAAGCCGTGGAGGAACAGCCGCCAGTCATTTGCAAAACAATCATCTAAGAAGCAATTTATCAAAGGTTCGAGTAAGACTAAGAAAGGCGAAAGCCAACTTTGACAGGGAAAAAGAAACTGCTCAAACGGCAAAAGCTGAGGAACAACGAATACTATGATATGCAATCGGTATTCGACAAACTGTATGAAAATAGTCTTGCAAAGCGTGAATTTAGAAATCTCATCAGTATTATAACAACAGAAGAAAATATCAAGTTAGCATATAGAAATCTGAAAAAGAACGCTGGCAGCAAAACGCCGGGGACAGATGGCAAAACGATTGCGGAACTGGCGAAAATGAGTGAAGCGGAACTGATTCAAGTCGTACAGAGAAAATTTGACTGGTATCAGCCGCAGGCTGTCAGGCGCAAGGAAATTCCCAAAGGAAATGGGGAAATGCGTCCCCTCGGTATTCCCACGATTATGGACAGGCTGATTCAACAATGTGTCCTGCAAGTGATGGAGCCAATCTGCGAAGCAAAATTCTGTGAGACGAGCAATGGCTTCCGTCCAAATCGCGGCGTTGAAAATGCTCTGGCTCAGGCCGAAAAGCATATGCAGAAAAGCAATCTGCACATTGTTATAGATATTGATGTTAAAGGATTCTTTGACAATGTGCATCATGGAAAACTGCTGCGCCAGATATGGGCAATGGGAATTCATGATAAGAAATTGCTGTCCATTATCTCGGCCATGCTGAAAGCGGAAGTAGCTGGTATTGGCTTCCCTGAAAAGGGTACACCACAGGGCGGTATCATTTCACCCTTGCTCTCCAACATCGTGCTGAACGAGTTAGATTGGTGGATTACCAGCCAGTGGGTCGATATGCCCACCCGTCACGAATATAGCGGCAGGATACACGCCACAGGCACGAAAGACCAGTCGAAAAAGTATCGTGAACTCAGAAAAACTAAGCTGAAAGAGTGCTATATCGTCAGGTACGCTGATGACTTCAAAATCTTTTGCAGAAAGCACAGTGACGCAGTACGGTTATTTGCCGCTGTGAAAGCATGGCTGAAAGAGCGATTGAACCTGGATATAAGCCCAGAGAAGTCCAAAATTGTGAATCTCAAGCATGATTACTCGGATTTTCTTGGGTTCAGAATCAGAGTCCACAAAGGCAAGAAAAATCAGTATGTGGTGATTTCTCATATTGCTCCCAAAGCCCTGCAAAAAATAAAGGATACCGCAAAAGGGAAAGTCAAGGCAATCCAGCACTCTTCTGATGATAAGGCAGAATATGCCGCTGTCAACAACTACAACAGTTATGTTATGGGTATCCATAATTACTATGGCATGGCAACTGCCGCCAATCCCGATATGCAGACGCTGGCGTATGAAATTAAGATTTCTATCAAAAACCGTTTACAAGAGCGAGTAAAGCGACGAACAGACCAAGCTATTCCCCAGTACGCTGAACGGTATGCCAAGAGCAAAGAAATTCGCTTTATTGGACAGACCATCCTATTGCCTATTGGCTACATTCAGCACCATCCGCCCATCCACAAGAAGAAAACAATCAATAAATACACCCCGGAAGGACGGGCGGAAATCCATAAGAATCTGGAGAGTGTGGACATGGGAATCCTGCACTTTCTCATGCGCAATCCCATCGCTAATGCCACGATTGAATATAATGATAACCGCATTTCTTTGTATGTGGCTCAGAAAGGCGTATGCGCAATTACAAAAGAACCCTTGGCTTTAGAGCAAATTCATTGTCACCACAAAACGCCTGTGTCGCTGGGCGGTGGTGATGAATACGCAAACTTGATAATCATCCACGAACGTGTCCACAGGCTGATTCACGCGACTAACAGTGAGACAATTTCTGCGATTTTGCAGACATTACAGTTAAAACCGGCACAGCTTAAAAAGCTAAATAAGCTGAGAAAGCAAGCCGGTAACGAAGCGATTACGGTTGAGCAGACCTTGAAACCTGTTGCTGATTAGAATGACGATTTGTAAATGATGGAAAGCCGTGTGAGGGGAAACTCTCATGCACGGTTTGGAGTGGGGGAAAATCTGGAGATGACTTCAAAGGATTACCTATCACTATAGGACCGTC
>CASUON010000423.1 GCA_949457475.1 uncultured Lachnospiraceae bacterium | reverse complement strand
ATGTGTGCTAGTACACTATAGTATGATTTTCCATGTTTGTCAAGCCCCATATGATCTTTCATTCTTATGATCTTTCATTCTTTTGCCCTTCCTGCTGTTTTAAATCGTAGCGTCCGCCGCATACATTAACCAGTCGTCGCACAGGCATACTCCCCGTCTTCGCGGGCCATTTCAAACTTTGCCAGTTATTTCATCCCAAATTTTCATACCTAATTTTTTACACCGTATCGCCCTGCGGCTTATGTATCTGCGACTGTAAGTGGATCGTAAATAAAATGCTTTCCTCTTTGCTCTCTACCCGGATATCCCCGCCGTGCAGCTCCACGATTTCCTTTGCAATCGCAAGGCCAAGCCCCGCGCCGCCTGTCGATGAAGCCCTGGAAGAATCCACCCGGAAAAACTGGTCAAATACGTGCGCCAGCTTTTCCGGCGGGATTGTCTTGCCGCAGTTTTTTACGCAGATTTCAATCCTGTCCCCCTCCATCTCCATCGTCAGGCAGATCGACGTGTCCGCATAGCTGTAGTTGACTGCGTTGCGGACCAAGTTGTCAAATACCCGCTGCAGCTTGTCCGGGTCGCACAGCAGCTCGATGCCGGGCGCGATCGACGTGCGCCAGCGAAGCCCCTTTTCCGCTAAGACAGGCGTATATTCATTTACGATCTGCTCCAGCATACGGCTTAAATTAATCCGCTCCAGTTCCAGTATCTGCGTCGTCAAGTTAAACCGCGTAATATCAAAAAATTCATTGATTAGCTCTTCCAGCTGTTCCGCCTTGTCCAGCGCGATGCCCGTATAACGGGCGCGCAGCTGCTGCGAGATTTCCTGTTCGTCCCGTAGCAGCGTCAGATAGCCGATCACGCTGGTAAGGGGCGTCTTTAAGTCATGCGCCAGATATACGATCAGGTCGTTTTTGCGCTGCTCGGCTTCTTTTGCGATCATTGCATTGCGCAGCGCCTGCTCCCTGACTAAGTTCAGCTCGTCCTCCACGCTGTGCATGGCGTCCGGCAGCTCGATCGGCTCTTCGGTCGGATGCGCAAGCTGCTCAGAAGCCAACACTACCGCGTCCAGGTAGCGCAGCGGTTCGGAGAGGAAATGGTAGATCAGCGCGATCGCGCCGACCAGGCTTATCATGCAGATCACCTGCAGCATATTGCGCTTAATCCACGTTAAGATCGGGTACAACGGTTCCGAACCATACCAAATGCGGCTTTGGCAAAATGTAAATGCCGCGAACGCAGCCGCGCATACAATCAGCACAAATACGAAAAAAGTCGTCAAATACTGGTATAAGAGCTGTTTGGCCATCGTGTTCCCATGCTTCTTTTTATTTTTCAATCGTATATCCTACCCCCCAGACTGTCTTAATATATCTCGGCCGCCTTGCCGGTTCATGCATTTTTTCACGCAGCCGCGCGATATGGGTCATCACCGTATTGTTATTGTCCAGGTACTGCTCGCCCCAGACCGATTCAAACAGCTCCTCCGAAGAGACTACGTTCCCCTGGTGCTCGCACAAATGCCATAAAATATTAAATTCCATCGGCGTCAGCGTCAGCTGTTCATTGCCCAGCGTACATTTATGGCTGCTTTTGGATATATACAGCCCGCGGATATCGTGTTCTTGCACTTCATGCCCATGCGCCGTGGCATCCGCCGTATTGTAGCGGATATACCTGCGCAGCTGCGTGCGCACCCTTGCCATCAGCTCCAAGGGGTTAAACGGCTTTGTAATATAATCGTCCGCGCCAAGCGTCAGTCCGGTAATTTTGTCCATATCCTCCACCTTTGCCGTAAGCATGATGATCGGAAATAAATAATGCTCCCGGATTTTCTGGCAAAGGGCAAAACCGTCCATATCCGGCAGCATAACGTCTAAAATAGCCAGGCTCAGCTCGGTCTGCCTAACGCAATGTAACGCTTCTGTTGCATTATAAAATTTATAAACTTCATAACCGTCGTTTTTCAAGTATACTTCCACCAAGTCTGCAATCGCAGTCTCGTCATCCACAATTAAAATTTTTTCATTCATGTCTTCTCGTATCCTTTGCAGGCAGTTGTTTTTTGCTACAGACATTATAGCTGATAAATTTCAGGGTGTAAAGCCCGTTCCTGGAGCGTGTTTGAAAAATGCTTTCCGTAAGATGTGCTTCACATATACCCTGCAGGGGCATGCTATGGAGCATCTATTCCAAAACAGGAAACGGAAAAAAGGTGCATAAACTAACCGAAATCCCTCGCTACACCCAAAAAGAAAAGGACCTGCCTATCTAATAACACCGTTACTCTTCAAGGGGTGGGGATATCCCTTAAAAATGAGAAATCATAGGTTGTTATCCGGCCGTTAAATTCTGGAACAGTTTTTAC
>CASUON010000422.1 GCA_949457475.1 uncultured Lachnospiraceae bacterium | reverse complement strand
TATTCCTTTGGCGAAAGCTGCAGCACCGTTTCAAAAGAACGGAACAGGTGGCTGCGGCTTAGGCCTACGTAATAGGCAATGTCTTCAACCGTAATCGGGTACGAATAATTGGTGGCGATGTATTCGATTGCTTTTTGTACATATGTATGGTAGTTATTTTGCGTCTGTATATGGCCGGCGCCTTTTAAATAGAGCGCAAGCGTTGTATATAGACGTCCGGTCATTTCCACGGCACTTTCAAAATTGTTTCCGCGCGCGTCATAAATATGTAGAAGCTGGTGTGAAATTTCCTCCCCGTAAGGTGTGTCTTGAATGATCGGATAAGAAGGGGTGAAATCCGTTGCCTTTAAAATGATAGACGCGTCGGAGCCGTTAAAACCGACCCAGGCATACTCCCATGGGTTTTTGGCGTCCGCTGTATAAGCGGTTTCCGTCCCGGGATAGATTAGGAAAGAATCCCCGGCATGGAGGCTGTAGTTTTTTTTGTCTGTCTGCAAGTTTCCGGAGCCGGCGATGACATAATGGATCAGGTAATGGTCGCGCACGCCCGGCCCCCACTGGTAAGAAGGGTCGCATTTCTGGTAGCCGACATTGTAGACGGCAAGCGATACGAGCTCTTTTTCTTTTACCTTATATGAGTTTTTATAATTTGCGTTCATATCATGTAAATTCCTTTGCTGAATCGATTTGCTAGAGCGTGCCTTAAAAATTGCGGAAATGAATTTTCAAACATGCTCTGGCGCATACTTTGTATTATAATCGTTCCAACAGATGCATGCAACAAAATTACATGTTTATTATACATTTTTTTCTATACTTTTTTATAAAACAGGGATAAACTATGAATATGAGGAAAGTTGACGGAATGGCAGAAGAAATGGAGCGAAGGATAAAAAGTAAATGGAATTGAAAATTGAAGTCCGTAGAACAAAATGAATGGAATGAAAAATGAATCAATGGAAAGGAGAATGAATTATGGCAATTTTAGTTACAGGAGGGGCAGGATATATCGGGAGCCATACATGTGTGGAATTATTAAACGCCGGATATGAAGTAGTGGTACTAGATAACTTGAGCAATGCTAGCGAGAAGTCTTTGGAAAGGGTGCGGCGTATTACCGGCAAAGACCTCGCATTTTATAAAGGCGATATTTTAGACCGGGATATTTTAAACAAATTGTTTGCGGAAAATGAAATTGAAAGCTGTATCCACTTTGCCGGCCTTAAGGCGGTCGGGGAATCCGTGCAAAAGCCTTGGGAGTATTACCACAACAATATATCTGGTACACTCACCCTGGTAGATGTGATGCGCCAGCATAACTGCAAAAATATTATTTTTTCATCTTCCGCAACGGTTTACGGCAATCCGGCCCAGATCCCGATCACCGAGGAATGCCCGAAAGGCGAATGCACAAATCCGTACGGCTGGACAAAATCGATGCTGGAACAGGTGTTAACGGATATTCAAAAGGCAGACCCACAGTGGAACGTCATTCTGCTGCGCTATTTCAACCCGATCGGCGCGCACAAGAGCGGTACGATCGGCGAGAATCCAAATGGGATACCAAATAACCTAATGCCGTATATCACGCAGGTGGCCGTTGGCAAGCTAAAGGAGCTGGGCGTATTTGGCGACGACTATGATACACCGGACGGAACCGGCGTCAGGGACTATATCCACGTCGTAGACCTTGCCGTAGGGCATGTAAAAGCCTTGAAAAAGATCGAAGAAAAAGCGGGCCTTTGCATCTACAACCTGGGGACCGGGCATGGCTACAGCGTTTTGGATATTGTGAAAAACTTCGAAAAAGCAAACGGCGTAAAAATCCCGTATGTCATCAAACCGCGCCGCGCAGGCGATATCGCGACCTGCTATTCGAACGCGGATAAGGCTGAAAAAGAGTTAGGTTGGAAAGCGGAGAATGGAATTTTAGAAATGTGCGAAGACTCCTGGAGATGGCAGAAAAACAACCCGAACGGGTATGAAAGCTAATTTCGAAAAAACGGAAAAGGTAGGCTTGATAAGCTGACTAGGTTGGTGGGCGGCTTTGCCAGTATCATTATGATAAATGATAATAACTGATACTGGCGTGCAGGAAACTTTACCAATAAACACAAATTCATGAGCGGTGCTGCTTTAAGTTATTGGGCAAACTTTACCGCTCGTGAGTAGAAATAGAAAAGTATAGAAAAAAGAATCCCCGAACTGTGGCGTATCGCAGTCCGGGGATTTTATGTTATTTTTCATGGGGTGGGGATGTCACTTATAAATGAGAAATAATAGGTTGTTATCCAACAAACCGTGCACATTTGTGTATCCCGGACGCCGGAACCAGGCAGCAGGCCCGTCCGGATGTTCCGCTCCGGA
>CASUON010000421.1 GCA_949457475.1 uncultured Lachnospiraceae bacterium | reverse complement strand
CGGGTGTTCCCTATTATTTTTTTGAAAAATTCCCCAAGTAAAGTTACACTATCGGTAAAATTGTACAGAAAGGGTATTATCGCACAGTAAGGAAAAATTAGGAAAAGCCGGGACGGAAAACAGGTTCTGCATCAGCCGAGGCAGAGCTAGAAAACGGGGGTGTGCATCAGTAAAAGCAGGGCTAGGAATATAAGGTTATGCATCAAAAGTAAAAGCAAAGCTAGGAATGATAGTTATACATTAAAAGTATGAGTAGGGCCAAGAAAACAGAATGAAAAAGCAGGTAGTGGATGACGACAAAAGCATACATATTTTATAAGCCAAAGGAGACATATGTGAAATGAAAAATGGGAAAGACATAGATGAGATCAAGGACAGTTCTGGTATGCTGGTCTATACGACAGACGAATGCACCGGATGCAACAAATGCGTGCGCGTTTGTCCGACACTGGTTTCAAACATTGCAGGCGAAGGCAAAATATGGGTAAACCGCGACAGTTGTATCGCGTGTGGGGCGTGCCTGGAAGCATGCACCCATGGCGCAAGGCAGTTCCATGACGATACCGAGTCGTTTTTTTCGGATTTAAAAGGGGGAAAGCGTATTTCCGTAATTGTAGCCCCGGCATTTCTGGCGAATTATCCAAAAGAATACAAACGTATTCTCGGCTATTTGAAATCATTGGGCGTAAATCATATTTACAGCGTTTCGTTTGGCGCGGATATTACGACCTGGGGCTATCTAAAATACATTACGGAGAACAAATTTACAGGGAGGATCAGCCAGCCTTGCCCGGCGGTTGTTGACTATGTGGAAAAATATATCCCGCAGCTGATTCCTCGAATGATGCCGGTGCAAAGCCCGATGATGTGTATGGCGATCTACATAAAAAAATATTTGAAAATCACAGACGACCTTGCGTTCATAAGCCCTTGTGTAGCGAAAAAGACAGAAATCACCGACCCGAACAATGCAGGATATGTAAAATACAACGTGACGTTTTTAAAATTGATGCAGCATATTGGAAGGGACTATACGAACAGCCCGGAATATACGGACGAACTGGAATACGGACTTGGCTCCTTGTATCCGATGCCCGGCGGGCTGCGGGAAAATGTAGAACATTTTCTTGGCAGGGACGAAGTAGTCCGGCAGGTAGAAGGGGAGCAAGAAGCGTACCTCTATCTGAAAGAATATTTGAAACGTATCGAACACCGCGCGCAGCTGCCGCTGATGGTGGATGTATTAAACTGTAGCAAAGGCTGTATTTACGGTACAGCTACAGACCCGGCGAAACACACAGACGACGTTATGCTTACGCTAAGTAAAATGCGAAACCCGGACAAAGGGCAGGTACACAAAAAAGGAATATTAAAAAAGGCAAACAAAAACCCATGGACCAAACAGCTGCCGCATGAGCAGCGGCTTGCCAATTTGATGGAAGCATTTAAAGAGCTAAACCTGTCGGATTTTATCCGCAAATACAATAAGTCAAAGGCCATTGTAATCAAAGAACCAACGCAGACAGAATTAAATCAGATTTATGCCAGCATGTGCAAAGATACGGAGCAGCAGCGGACGATCAATTGCTGCGCCTGCGGGTATGAAACGTGTAAAGATATGGTTTATGCGATCTACAACGGTGTAAATGTCAAAGAAAACTGTATCCATTATATCAAAGAGCTTGCGGAGCGCGAGCAGCTGAAGCTAGAAGAAGCCAACGAAGAGCAAAAACAGGCGCAGGAATGCCGGGACAACCGTATTGCGGCGATCCAAGGGCAGTTTGGAACGCTTACCGGCGCAGTTTCCGAATTAAACGACGCAAACGAAGCATCCGCTTATGAAGCGACCGACCTGGCGTCGAAGCTGAAAGATATCCTGGACTTTTGCCACAAGCTGGAAGATTCCCTGGCAAGCATCTTAAACTTTATCGATATTTATAAAAATACGAGCGAAAATATTGTCGGCATTGCCAATAAGACGAACCTGCTGTCTTTAAACGCTTCGATCGAAGCGGCGCGCGCCGGCAACCAGGGCAGGGGGTTTGCGGTCGTAGCGGAAGAAATCCGCGATTTGTCCGCATCCATCAAGACGTTGATCGCAAAGGACAACCAGCAGGCAGACGAGACAATCCCGAAAGTGGATGAAAGCGTCGGCGCCATTAAGCAGCTGATCGAACATATCAGCCATATGAACGACCGCGTATCTACGATCGCGGCCAATTCGGAAGAAATTGCAGCCCAGACTGCCAATGTGCAGGTGATGGCGGACGACTTGAAAAAGGCGGTAGAAGAAATTTAATATACTATATATCTGGCATTAAATAATTGCCAGATATATAGTCCCTCCGGGGGATGCGCATTCGCACGAATATGTAAATGCCGC